>CAYFHZ010000126.1:0-7626 GCA_964342535.1 uncultured Bacteriovoracaceae bacterium
AAAATTACTCAGAATATAGGGATATTGTGTACTTTATAAGTAGAGCTGCTTCGATGGCAAAATATCTATCTCCAGAAATAGATCAATACATCAAACCTTCAAAGTTTTTCAATGACTTGAAATAATCAATATATTCACAAACTATAGAATTCTTAGGATGTAGATAGTTGAATTATCAACAAATCCATCAAAATGCAAGATTTATCAAATAAGAAATATCAGCTCTTAAAAATACAGTTTAAATCTCAAGGTTATTTGAAATATATGATTCGATTTATCGTTGGATCACTCATTCTCTATATGAGCAACCAGATCAAAAGCAACCAAATATTTCAGGCATTAAATAAAGGAGAGAAAATAAAAAGATTCAAAGCACCTGCGATAGGTCTTACTCTGATGAGGGTAAATTATCAGGAAGAGAGTCTCTGATCTCCATCCAAATAGTATAATATCTCCAAGCTGGAGGATCATTTTTTCCCACATGATGATCTGGTAAAAGTCGAAGTCCCTTAGTACTTTCTAAAATTTCTTGAACTTTTGGATTTTGAAGCCATTTTTCAAGCATAACTGACCTGATAAGTGAATAATGCTCACCTTTCACATTAACCCTATAGGGCATTTTTTGTCCCTTATAGGTAACATAATTAATTCCATTTTCTTTCATTATTTTACTGGCCAAATCACCCGCTGACTTTGCAGCAAACCCATCCATTTTTTTTACATCTTCACGTTTAAATGGCCATTTGCCTAATTTATATCGAGGATCATTTTTACCTTCTGGGTATTTTAATGACTGCCAAAAAGATTCTACATTTGGATAGTACTCTCCATCAAAGTGGAAAGGTGCATGAGAAAAATTAGATAAAATACCTAGTTCATTTCGTTTGCTTAAAATGACTTCGCCTTTCCCCGCAGAGTGAGGTGAAATTTCCCACCAATGCAGCTCTGACTTTGGAATTTCCTGCCACCAATAATCTGGATATGATGATATTTTAGAGTTTGTATCATGTGCACATGAGATAAGAATAATATAGCATAATATTCTAAACATTATTTCACCTCAATACTTTCAATAATAACAAAAGGATTAGTACTTCGATGAGCAAGTAGCCATTTCTCACTTAAGCAACCATGACCACCTTTCCCCCATCCAGTTCCCCAGCTATTCGCAATCATAAAACAAACTTTACCTTCGTTTAAGGCCATAGGAAGTTTCATATATCCTATAATAGGAACCGCATGTCCATCTGCATGCATGTCATTTACTTTCTTTTGATTATTTTCTCTTTCTAATACAAAACCTTTTGTTGTATAAAAATTTTCGGTTAACTTGATAGAAGCAAAGACAACTTGCTGCTTATCAAGGGAGTCCATCACCTCATCTAGTGTTTTTATATATTTGAAATTTTTTACTCTTACCGCACCTTGAAAACAAGATTTAGCTAATGGTAATTGTGTTTCATTATTAGCAATCGAACTCGTATTATACGGGCAGTCCCTCTCCAACGAGATATCTAGCTTCTTTAGGTTTTGACTATACTTAAGTCCATTCCCTACCCAGGAACCTCTATTGGAACAAGGTGAAGATTGACATTTAGGCTTACTGGCCCAATAGAAGTATTGTTCACTTAAATTCATTTGCTTTCCAGATTGAATAAGTAAAGTCTCAATTTGTTTAATACCTGCAAACGCACTACAAGTTGGTCGATATTTTTGGTCTCGAATATCATTTACTAATGATCCTGATACAAAATAAGCTTCTTTTTTAATGACTTTTTCTAGGTTTTTATCTAAATCTTTTTTCGATACAGGTAATACGAGGGGAATATCGCTTAAGGACCTAGCATATTGATCGGTTTGCTTTTGATAGTCTTTTTTTGATTTACTCCACTCTTGTAACTCTTTCTTGTATTTGCTTTTCCACTTATTGTGTTCAGAGATGACTTTCTTGCGGATACGCTCTAATTCTTCTTTAGCACTTTTTTTCCACTGCGCCTCAGTCATTTCTGATTCTTTTGATTTTTGAGCTTCTCGAATTTTCTTTATTAAATTTTTATTTTCTTCTTTTTGTAGTTTTACTAAATCTGCTCCTGATTTTACCTTATCTGGATCCTGTCCGCGAAGCTTCGCTAATTTTTTACGATTAGCTTCCTTCATTCTTTCAATTATCAAGGCACCTCGTTTACCATCATTAACAGATATTTTTGTTTTCTTTACTTCCAGATCTAAGTCTAATTTCTTTGTTAAGTTCAATAAATCATCATAAAATGACTTAACTAAGAGGTCTTCATTCTTCTGTTGTATTGGTTGAAATGATTTTTTAGGTGTAAGTATTCTTCCATAGGAATTTGAAGAAACAAATATTATAAAAATTAAAATCTTGTGCATAATGACATCCTTGTCATTTGATTTTAGCTAAAGACGATGGCCTTTGGCCAATTCAAATCATCTTAATCGGATTCTTTTTCAGCTGCCTGCCCTTGTATCGTACCAGGAAATGCACCATCCATATTTTCTCTAATAAATTTTGCTGCTTCAGATTTAGAAAAACTACGATCAAGTAAATGTCCCCAATTTTTAACTAGAGTATCATCAGGTGTTGTTAATCCCACATTATCAACTATTAATTTATTTTGTGTAACATTTCTTAGTTTTTTTCGTAATTCAAAGAAATTACCAACACCTCTAAAAACTTTAAGAAGTTTTCTTTCCTGCCCATCATAATCGCGACCAATATTTGTATGGATTTCTGACTGCATAAAATACCAAGCTTCTCTAAAGTCTTGTGTGACAACTTGATCATCACATATATAAAAATTTAAATTGAAGTTATTACTTGGAGAATATTTCGTACCAAGCTCTCCCCAATTATTTGGATCATAACTTAAAGCAAACATTCTTGCGAAGTCACGCTCACGCTTTGCAGCCTCTATATCTAAATGCTCTTTTGATTGTATCAGTAAACATCTTTCAAATTGAGCATTAATGTTTACCACAAATTTTTCAACTCCAATCGTTTTGCTTGTTCCGATATTTTCAACCAGAGTAAAACCTTGAGATTCTGTGGATGAGTTCGTCCAGTTTCTATTAAAACCTGTTTTAAACCCCGCTCCGATAAAATTTCCAATAAGAGGAAGTTTATCAACAGGGAACTTAACTGAAGCATCATAAGACATAAAACGACCGATGGATTCAGAATATGAATCGTATTCAGTATCATTAACACCGGCATACTCATTTGTATTTAAAACATAGCCATTAGAATAAAATCCACTTGTACGCTTTACTTTATTAACATGTCTAAATCCTTCCATACCAAAATAGTTTTGAGGGTTATTTAGACAATCTTCATGATCTTTGCTCTTAAAACCAAATGTCGTGGGGATTTGATTTTGTCCATATGTACCAAAGATACAAAGTCTGTAAATGATCCATTTAGGCATTTGCCTAGAAGTCTTATGTGCCGGAAAAACAGCATCAAAGTCAGCTTTACTAAGTCCTGCTTGAAACTTATTATTAAATTGTGTTTTAGATAAAATTTGTATGTTCTTAATATTCTTTTTAAGATGATTTTGAAAAATCGTTCTTGGCTTAATAGGAATATTAAAACTACTTTTTGTTTCATTAGAAAGTCGAGTAAATAGACCATCTACATAAGTTCTATAATTGGCCTTGGCTTCATCATAGTCTTTAAGCTCTTCAGCACACTCATCAGCACTCAATTTATAATACTCAGAACAAGAGCTTAGCATATTATCTTTTGTAAACCTTTGCTCTTTATTTACCTTTGGGACATGCCCCCAGTTCTTACTTGCAAAGTCTGGAATATTTAGTTCATTACTTTGCAAGACATTGGTTTTAATCCATGGAATTCTTGCTTTAAAAAATCCAGTAACAATGGTACTTCTAAGACCTGTATCCTCTAGAGGTTCCAATTTAAATATAGACATTGTTCTAAGAGCAAGTCTTGGCAAATCGACTAATTTAAAAGGTATATTAACAACGGCGTTAATAACTCCATTTTTAATTTCAACTGTTTGTTCAACTCCAGTGATATATTCAAAATCTTTATAATTTTCTGAAGTGATGAGCATATCACCCTCTTTTGGTGCAAGAACCACCATAGACAATTTAAATTCACCATCTGGTACAAGCCTATTGATGGCATCTCTGTTTTGTCCAAAAACATGTTCTCTATCAACGTATGGATTTAAAACAACTTGATAAGTTTTTGAGAGAGTCAATCCTAGATAATCATTAACTTTAAGGTTTTCAGTGTCATTACCAATTTGAATATACATAACACCGTCAAGGTGTAATCTGGCATAATCATTTTTAAATTTACGAACAGGAGGTTTTCTTCCTATTTCTCCGATCCCATACATATTACCTGATTCCCATGGATTGATATAAATATCTCTGTGAAAAATGGAACCCGCAAGTACGCCATCTAAGACTTCAATTTCTAATTCAACATCCATCCAATGTGAATTTCTATATTGTTCAAAATGTGACTCAAAATAAGTTGTAAAACAACCGTCAATTCCAGTCTTTAAAGTTGGATCGTCAGAGTAGGAAACTTCTCCTGTCTCTTTATTAGTTGCTTTTAAGCGAATTGGAGCATTTACGACTTTTACACCCGTTTTTGTTGCTGTTAAGCACATCCCCACAGTGGTTCCATGCTTTAACTTTCTCACATCACTTCTTAGTGCGCTGATTTGTCCTCCCCAACCAACTTTAATATCTCCAGCACGAACAGGCTCTTCTACAATAGAAGATGCCTTCGTATTTTTTTCCATACAACCAACAGCTGTTTCCAAGTTAGAGATCTGATTATCTAAGTAGTCAATCGTATATCTAATTTTTTTAAGAAACATTCCTTCAGAACTGACTTCATACTCATACATTTGGCATCTATCTTTTGAGTTATATTCAACATCGACTTCATGCTTAAAAAATAAACAACCATTAGAATCCGAAACCATATCTTGTTCGTTTACTGTTAATGTTCTATTTTTAAAATTTCTAAGATTATTTCTATCCTGCAAACAAGCTTTAACTGTATAGATTTTGCTTTCAATATTTTCGATATCAGAGTTCTCTTCTCCTCGATTAAGCTTTGTTGAATCAATTTTTAATGAAACAACCTGGATAGTCTCTCCCGGTATAGCTTCACTACCTTCATCATCTGCACTTTGGGAACAGGCACCTACTAAAAACATAAGGGCGAATAGAGAGAGTAAACTAGAAAATTTCATAAGACTTCCTTATAAATAAAACAACAATATCTTCACTTGAATCTTTGGTTAAATTTGAGTCAAAAATATCCTCTGCTCGAACCCAGTCAAAGCCAACTTCAAGTTCAGAGAGCCTATTTTCATAATCAAAAGAAATTTTTTGACCTTCTACATTCGTTCTACGATAAATTGCGTTAGAATAGTATGCAACAGTAGCATCAGCTTGCGTTTTAAAATTCTCAAGGCCTAAAGTAAACCTAGAATCTCCTGAATAAAAACTAAGATAACCACCAACAAGATTGGCTTGATTATTACGAGGAGCAGAGTTATTAATAACAGTCTCAGACCTTGCACCTATTCCAAAATTATAAATTCTTAAATTCCCAGAAGCTCCGGCCGTATTTCCTTTGTATGCGTACTGAAATTGGCCATTCGATTTATCTTGTAAATTAACTGTATTTCCTTGAAGGTAACTTGTTGCGGCCACACTTGTTGATAGATCAGTAAAGGCAAATTGGGAATAGTTTAGTTTTATATAATTATCTGAATAAGATGACTTATAATCCGGATCATAGCCAATCGTTAGTGATTCCATAAAAAATCTTGGATCACCTTCATCCACTCGGTCTAGTCTATTGGATGTATTTATATTTCTTGGACCTGTTTGATATGCCGATAATTCAGCAAAATAATTTTTATAATTCAAGTCAAGATGCTCAGAAACTCCGAGATAAACATTTGGTCCAATCAGAAGATCACGACCTTCACTATGTTTTAATTTAATCGCCCCAGCTTTAGCATAAGCATTAAGGTATTTGTACTCTAAAGGATTCCAAACAAACTCACCTTTTCTAAAAGTCATATTATTTTCAGGTGTAAACTCATTAGCATTTTCGTAAAGTTCATCTGATTGACCATTCTCTAAGTTAAATGCTGTTTCAAATTCAAATCTAAAACTTGGAAGAATTTCTTTATTGAAAACAACTTCAAATCTAGCTTGAAACCTGTTTGTTTTGCTTAATTCACTTTCTTGAGAAAGGTATTGTGACTTTAACTTTAAATCTAATTCGTCTGTTTTTTCGTCAATAATTTTTGATTTTTTTATTTTGGTTGTGATGGTTTCAGTGGATTGAGAAAAAGCAAAAGATGGCAATATAAATCCAACAATCAACATTCTTAACAAGGTGTGGGTCATCTTATTTCCTCAACAAAAGTTTTATTAAGTTTACCTTTAGGTTCATATCAATTAAAGCTACCTTGTAGTATTTACATGGTTTCAAACCCTGTAAATTCATGCACTTACATTTATCAACTATAAGTAATTTTTAGTAAAAATTATCATACACATTAGTAAAACTAATAGAAATTTTTGTTAAATAATTCAAACAAATGATTTGAGTTGGACCTGTATCCCACATACAATATAAGTATATGAAATATTTAACAATTCTATTATTTTTATTTAGTTGTACCAAAAACTATGAGGTAAAAACTCAAAATGGAATAGATTATGGAGAAATGATATATTCTGAAATTGAAGACATAGTAGAGGTTCCATGGAAAGTAGGCTTAAAGCGAGAAGAAGAAGTTTCTAAAGGAGTACGTTTTTATCTTTCTGTCCCTCAACTCAAAGAAGGTTCCATAGACCTTCTTCGAAAAAAATATGGAATCGATGGATGGATTTATAGATTTCGAAGCATTAAACGTGGAGCAACTTCCACACTCGATCATTTCTTTGTCCTTTTTGATAATATTACACGAACAACAAAGAATTTATCTGTAAGTCTCTACTATCAAGCAGCCGCCATATCTAAGCAGTTTCGCTTTTTTCACTGTCCGGCTTTTAATCATCGATACCAAATTGGATCTTTTGGAGTAGACCCTAGATCTGATGGCGAAGAAGCAAATCTCTATATTCGTCCTCGAGGAAGAGTTCGAGCACACACCAAAAGATTTCGCTTCTCACCTATGATCCTGGCCGGGGGCCTTAATCTTACCGGAAGGTATGTTATAGATATTGCATTTTATAATTCACGTACCAAGGAGAGATATAGTAAATGGCATCCCATAAATGGTGTTGTTAATATTCAATCCGAAATAAAAAAAGTTGTTACAAGCTGTATTGGCATTAAAGAAGAAAATAATCCACTCCCTTCGAGCAAGGTTCCCAATTTGAAAGACTTTGAAATAAAGTAATATACCCTTTTATCAGAATTTATTTCTTGCTATATTTAGCGGCTATGAAACAAACGTTGAACTATATTACCGATCAAGTAAATGAGAATACATTTCTTAAAATGACATGCTCAAGTCCTAAAAATAAATCACAAGAAATCAGAAAGCTTACTATTCGATACTTAAAAAAAGAAAATGTTTTTCAAGTTGAAAT
>CAYFHZ010000127.1:0-7621 GCA_964342535.1 uncultured Bacteriovoracaceae bacterium
GTGATCACCTTGAGATCTTTATGTTTTTTTATAATACGATTTTACTTAAAGCAAAATTAACACCATCTTAGTAAGGCAGTTATTATTTTTCATAGCCTTGATAGTTCATATGAATTTCGACTATGTTTTTCGCAAGAAGTGGGTCAATAATAGTCACCGCACCATTTGCAAAAGTGAATTCATTTGAAGCTAATGTTTTACTATCTCCAGAAGCATAGATGATTTTTACAGAAGTTACCTTTAACTTATCAACTGTATCATTTTCAGGTAACTTGAAATTCAGTTTCGACTCAGCGACTAGGTAATCCAATTTCTCAGATGAGTACTTGTTAGGTGAACAAATTGAGTAGGTAACACCCAAATCATCCATTTGTTCAACAACTTTCATAAATTCTCCACCGTCCATTTCGTACCAAACTTCACCATCTCGCATACTTTTATATTTCTCACGTGCTTCATAGTACTCTACTGAACATACTGTTGTTGGAAGATTAAGATTCTGAGCTTTGGCATCAGCAACGGCTTGGTTATTTAACTCGTAGTCATTTATAACACTTACGTATACCGCCTTGGTAAAATTATTCTTTAATGTATTTACAAGTCCATTTGCAAGAGTTTTATCTTTACCTTCCTCTGGATCAAAATAGTGATTTACTCTTGAACTTTTTGAGAGTTCACATCCAATACCTGTTTGAATTGTTTTTTCACCGGACCATGCAATAGTACATTCTTCAAAACCAGTTACATCAAGACAACTTTGTCGAGTTGAGAGCTTTATTGTTTGATCAGGGTTTATTATGGGATCATTGTAACCTGCTGGGGTTTTTAATTTACATGTTCCACTTGTGAAATAGTCGCTATGGTCAGAACACGTAGACCCGCCAGACTCTTCACAGTCGATTTGAACGATTTTAGTACCTTTCTCCACTTCTTCGTTTGAAATATAATCAATACAGTTACCTGAAAGCCATTTAACTTTATCTTCTGGAAGAGTATCACAAGTACCTTTTTCATCAATGAGGTCAGAGATTTTCCCCGTTTCTTCATAATGGCTAAAGATACTTATCCATGCTTGCTCACCCCATGTCCAACTATCTGTACATGAAATAAAGCTATCTTGTTCTAGCTCTTCACATGCACCATCTTCATTGATCGTAAGTGTTGTTTCTTCATCTTTATCTACTTCTTCTAAATCACCATTTAGAGTTACTACTGTGTAGTAAGTTTCACATTCAACCCAGCCAAGATTTTCTTCAGGACATGCTGAGCCCTTAATATCTTCATCAGATGTCACAACTTGACCCTTTTCAATTTTGCTTTCACTGCCATTTTTATTAATGACATAGTAAGATTCCTTGCATTCATACCAAGACACTTCGCTGCATGTTCCTTTTTCAAGTTCTTTTGTTTGAAAGGCGGGAGAGGTTTCTACAGTAACTAATTCTCCATTTATAACTGCTTTTAAAATATCTTCACAGTCATTAAGTCTTCCTTCACTACATTTTCCTACTTCTTCTACTGCAGTGTATTTTTGTGAATCATTTAGTGCTTCAATATTTTTCCACTCACCATTAATTTTAATTCCTTCAAAAGAAGAACAGTTGAGTAGTGAGTTAGAACAACTTCCAACCTCATTAATTATTTGTTTTGTTTTCGTTTCACCTTCCTCGACTTCAATAGGAGAGTCATCAATCATAACGATTAAGTAATTTGTACAAATAGAATTATCTTTTCCTAAGTCTGTACATGTTCCTTGCTCATCAAACCCTTGAAGGAACACACTGTCATTTGGATTTGTAGAATATTTATCAGATCCATTAACCTTTGCTTTATATTCTTGTAAACATTCAGACCAAGTAGAATCAGGTACGGTTTCTGGACAAGATCCACCTTGTCTTCCTTGAGAGAATGTTAGTTGTGTATTAGTTGCAATTGTAATATCAATATAACTTCCACTAACTTTAACTGCTTTATAGTCTTCACAAGAATTAAATTCCGACTTTCCACTACATAATCCTATTTCATCAAAAGGCGTGGCCCTATTGTCAGACTCGTTAGTTAGCTCATAGTCCGTACCATCTTCAGTGACAATCCAGTAATTTGTACAAGTTGACCAACCAGCTGCTGATAAATTTGAAGGACAAGAACCTTCTTCATCTACAGCTTGAAGGGCCAATTCATCCGCACCAAACTCAGTTAAGATACCATCGACTTTAGCTTTGTATATTGGGGAACAAGATACATAATCACTTGTATTTGAACACGAACCTTTTTCATCTATCTCTTCAGCAGCTATATAACCTTCTGCAGGTAAAGTAATAAGTTCACCATTTATTTTTGATACTTGAATGTCTGAACACCCAATCCAAGCAGTACTTGGAAGAGTTGGACAACTTCCTTCCTCTTTTACTTCTTTGTACTTAACGGTAATACATCCAAGTAGATTGTCTCGTGTCTTCCAATCATCATGGCAATGCTCCATTGATAGGCTTGAATTCGTTACTATTTTTTTTCCTTCTCTGGCATTAAGTATAGGAAGTTTTTTAACAATTCTTCTATATTCAGTTTTATCAATGATTATATTTCCTCTTCTCATTGCTGTTTTTGGAAGATTAACTTGCCCTCGTCTCATATCAATTTGAGATCTCCATTTTCTTCCAGATCTAATTAATGATGTGGTCGCAGGGTAAGTTCCTTTTCGCATATTAATTTTTTCTAGCTCAACTTCATATGATCTGATTGTCGTTGTCTCTTTTGCTTTTAAACCAGCTCTGTAGTCCATAGTAGAAACTTCGATCTTTCCTGATCTTTTTGTTGTCGTTGGTAAAATTTTCTTACCTCTACTATTTACTTTCTTAGGATTGTTTACAATCTTAACTCGAGTATAAATTTTTTCAGAGTTTTCTTCATCTAATTCTTCTCTGTATACTTCTTTAAATTCTTTTAGTTGATACTTTCTTTTATCAACATCTTCTTTAACAATATTAGGTTGAATATCAGAACATTTTCCTGAGAATACAGCCGGATATGGTTGAAGAATTGTTTCTGTATAAGTGTAAGTAAACTGTCCTTTACAATCAGGATCATCCTCATCACATTCAACAACTTGATTACATGATGCAAGTGGTTTGTATTCTTGTCTTTTTTCTTTGATACAGTCAGTAAAGGCTTTGTCTAATGTTCTTGCGTCTACTGCATCATCTTCATTCGCTAGGGTAAAGACACCAACAAAGTCTTTTCCCTCTGTATAATCTGAATGGAGAAATCTTAGGGTAGAGCATAGAAGTCTTTCATCATCAGAACCTTTAGGTAAATTAGTTAAAAAGTCATCAATGTCAGATTTAGTTTGAACAATTTTTTCTTTGGTAGCTTCATTCCATTCATAATCGTAAGCATTGACTTCATAGATCTGAATAGCACTGTCCTTTGGTACTCTCTTAATGAGCTCTAACCATGATTCTGCTCTATTTGGATAATCTGGGTGAGGTTGTTCTTTTGTTTTTACATCTTTGTATTCATTTGTTGATTGATTTGATGTAATAAAAGCAATTGTCGCTTGAAAACCTCTTGATGCTACATCATCAACAAAGTTTGCAACAGATTTTTTCATGTGAGTAATATAAGGTTCCATACTTCCAGAGTTATCAATTGCAAATACAATAAGTGCATTAGATGCTTTATCTTCAATTTTTATTTCAGAAATACCACTCACGGGTACCCACTCTCTCATTATTTCAAAACTAACTCTTGCTGAGCTTTTTTTCTCGGTATCCTTACTTTCCTCATCGGTTACAGAATATTCAAAGTAATCTTCCCCATAAAATTCTTTATTAGGGATATATGTACATGAAAGAGGATTTCCACTTTCTAAACAATTACTAAGTTCACCATTAGTAGGAGCTGTTTTAATTTCAAAAATAAGATCTTTTGTGACTGTGTCAGGGTCTGTTACCGCGGAAATTTCAAATGTTTTTTGTGTATTCTCCATTAAAGTGAATTTTTGATCAGCTCCCGCAATTGGCCTGTCAGGCATTGGAGTAACGGTAATTGTGAGTCGACTCTCATCATTTGATTGGAAGTCTCCATTTTTTGTTTTGAAAGTAAGAGAATCTTCTCCATTAAAATTTTCATAAGGAGTATAGATACATTCCCAATCTGTTTTAGTAATATATTTACAACCAGTAAGTTGTCCATATTTAGGTTGTTCTACAAGATCAAAGCTTAGGTTCTTAACCCCATCTTCCTCTTCAACTGAATAGCTAACAAGAATCGGCTCATCTTCTTTTGTACTTGTTTCTACATTCTTTCCAGCTTGTGGTTTGACAGTTATTTCAAATTCAGTTGCAACTTGGTCTGGTTTACAGTTAACAAGAAAAGTTAGAGGTAAAAGAAATAATAGTTTTTTCATAAATAACCCGCTTAAAAGTTTTTTTATTATTTTAACGAGCATATAGGTAACCAAAGACATGAGTTTTCATCGATTTATATTATTTCAATGCTTTAGCCAACTATAGAACTCACTTTATCGTTATATTATCGGCAATAAAGCTAGGCACTTTAATAAAAAATGGACTAAAACTGTTAAATAAGAGTGAGCCTATAACATTGATGAATTTTGAGATTTTTAAAGTCTTCTGGAATAGATTTTCGAGTTAAATCTTCTATTTTAAAAATTTCACTGATCTCTTGAGCAAGTTTAAATCGAGTGTAATTATTTGAGAAATAAATATGGCCATCCTTATTAAGGTGTTTAGCAAGCTTTTTAAGCATCCAAACATGGTCATCTTGTATATTGAAGCTTGTTTCCATTCTTTTAGAATTTGAAAAGCTTGGTGGATCGAGAAGGATAATATCAAATTTACCTGTTAATTCATTTTGAATATGGTGAATCAGATCACATTGGTAGAATTCATGAGAGTTTAAATTGATCCTGTTGAGCTCGAAGTTCTTCATTGCCCACTCTAAATATGTTTTGGACATATCTAAGGTCGTGGTTTTTGCTCCTCCAATAGCTGCTGCAACAGATAAACTCCCAGTATATGAAAAGAGATTGAGAACTTTTTTACCTTTGGATTCCTTAATAAGCCAACTTCTAAGAGGACGATGATCTAGAAATAATCCAGTATCTAGATATTTAGTTAAATTTACATAAAATTTAAGGTTATATTCCTTAACTTCTAGCATATTGAATCTAAATTTTTCTGCTTGGTATTGTTCATTTCCTTGTTGTTTTACTCGAGTTTTAAAATGAATGTTTAAGAGGTCAATCTCCAATATTTCACTTATGGCCACTTTTAATTCTTGTAGGTGTTTAGCTCTTAAATTAAGCATATCGACATCAGCATCATCTATCTTCTTACCTTTTTCATAGATAACAGCTTCGTCATTGTAAATGTCTATAATATAAGGATATTCTGGAATATCTTTTTCATATAGGCGAAAGGCAGATACATTTCGTCTTAAGTTTTTACGAGATTTTAAGTTTTTTCTTAAACGATTAAATATAGGTGATGATTCTTGCATATTTGGTATTATAATCTATATTGAACATGATGGTAACTTTTAAGGGTGAGTTAATGTTAAAAATTAAAATGATGAGTAATAATGATGGTGAAGCAGGGGATCCTGGAATTGCGGTTGCTGATGAAGTTAAACTTGAGCAACCAAAAATGTATAAAGTTCTTATGCATAATGATGACTATACGACAATGGAGTTTGTAATACATACTTTAATGAAGTTTTTTAGCAAGAACTACGATGAAGCCCATTCTATAATGCTTAAAGTTCATAATGATGGTATTGGACTTTGTGGTATTTTTACGTTTGAAGTTGCCGAATCAAAGTCAGCAAAGGTTAATAGATACTCACGAGGTAAGGGACATCCCTTAAAATGTACAATTGAGCCTTGCGAATCTTAAAATCGTTACCATATTGTAAGTGAGCGAGGTGTAAAATGATTAGTTCACAATTAGAAATACTACTAAACAAAGCTATAAGAAAAGCAAATATACTAAAACATGAGTTTCTAACTCTGGAAAATGTGCTACTTGCACTTTTAAGTGATGAAAAAATTTATAATGTACTTAGAGATTCAGGGGCTGAGTTAGAAAATCTAGAAAAGGATTTAAAAACCTTCGTTGAAGACAGCCAGAATTACAGTATTCTTACAGATGAAGAAATTGAAGAGCTTGGAAAAGAGCAATTTGACAATGAAGATGTGAAAAAAATGGCAAACAAGAGTGGTATCTATTACCAACCTGAAATCAGCCTATCACTTCAAAGAGTTATTCAAAGAGCAGCTCTTCAAGTACAAAGTTCTGGAAAAAACTCGATTCTTCCTGTTCATCTTCTTGTGGCCATGTTTTCAGCGAAAAATAGTCATGCAGTCTACTTTATGCAAAAAAATGGTGTTACTAAATTTAATCTTGTTGATAAAATTGCGCATAATATGGATAAACCTGTTCAAAAATCAGTTTTTGGTGAATCAGACGATAAAAATGCAGATCCACTAAGCGGTGAAGGTGAATCAAATGAAAAAAGAGTTCTTGAAGAGTTCACAACCAACTTAAATGAATTAGCGAGAGCAGGTAAAGTTGATCCTATTATTGGAAGAGAAGAAGAGCTTTCTAGAGTTGTACAAGTCTTGTGTAGAAGAAGAAAAAATAATCCTATCTTAGTCGGAGATGCCGGAGTAGGAAAAACTGCCATAGCTGAAGGTTTGGCCCAACTGATTGTTGATGGAAAAGTACCAAGTGTTATTGAAGATACTGAAATTTATAGTCTTGATATGGCGTCATTACTTGCTGGAACTAAATTTAGAGGTGATTTCGAAGAAAGATTGAAGTCCGTTTTAAAGGCCATTGAAGAAAAAAATGATAAGCACGGTTGTATTCTTTTTATTGATGAAATACATAATATTATTGGAGCCGGAGCTACAAATGCAGGAAGTATGGATGCATCTAATTTATTAAAACCTGCTTTAAGTAGAGGTCGTATCAGATGTATGGGTTCTACAACATATGATGAATTTAGAAAGTTTTTCGAAAAAGATCAGGCGCTTACACGCAGATTTCAAAAAATAGATGTTTCTGAGCCAACTGTTGATGATACGATTAAAATTTTAGAAGGTTTGAAACCTAAATTTGAGGATTATCATAATGTTATATATTCTGAAGAGATTATAGAATCAGCAGTGAAGCTAGCAAATAAGCATATTACTGAACGTAAGTTACCTGACAAGGCCATTGATGTTATTGATGAAGTTGGAGCATATTTAAGAATTAAGACTAATTCCGACTCAAAAGAGATGCAGAGTACTGTTACTTTGAGCGATATTGAAAGAATTGTGGCAAAAATAGCAAGAATTCCAGAAAAAAACATATCTGTTAATGAAAAAGATCGTTTAAAAAACTTAGAAAGAGATTTAAAGCTTCTCATTTTTGGACAGGATGAAGCTGTTGAGAAAGTTTCTAATGCAATAATCTTATCTAGATCTGGTCTGGGAAATGAACTCAAGCCGATAGCCAATTTTCTTTTTGCTGGGCCGACAGGTGTAGGTAAGACAGAACTTGCTAAACAATTAGCAATGACTATGGGGATAAATTTTGAAAGAATCGATATG
>CAYFHZ010000128.1:0-7563 GCA_964342535.1 uncultured Bacteriovoracaceae bacterium
ATAAAACAACAGAGGCTAAATCGGTTCTGGATCGTTTTGTTAAGTACTATCCAAATGATAGTGTACAAGAAGCAATGATAGCTAAACTTATGGATTCCGCTCGGGATCGTAAAGATAATCAGGACGTGAGACTATGGATGACACTTATTGGACAAGGTAAGTATAAAGTAAGTTCGAAGTTTAAAAATAAACTACAAGAACTTCTTACAACTATGCAAATGGAAGATGTTCAGACTGAATTAACAAAGGGTAGTAAAAGAAAAGCACTTTTAGGATATTTAGATTTATTAAAAGATTCATATAGTACAGATAAAAGTAGAGTCAATGCTAAGTATAATTTAGCTGCTTTGTATTACGAACTTGGAGATATTGAAAATTCTTTTAAATGGTCAATGGAAGCATTAAATGAAATGAAGTCATCTGATGTTGTCAAGTTTTCAGCATCATTTGTATCCATTAGTAATTTTTTATTTAATTCATTTGAGTATCAGAAGTCAGCGCAACTTTCTTATACCCAACTCCAAAAACAATGTAGTACTAAAACTAAAACCAAAAATATCATATTCAAGAATGGTGCATTTATTAGTCTCGCTGATGGAGATGTACTTCTTGTTGAGAAATACATTGCACTTGGAAGAAAGTGTAAAGTTAGTAGGAAAATAGTTGATGAAGTTGAGTATGAGTTAATGCGTGAATACTTAGCTCGTAAGGACTGGGCGAAATATGAACTTTTTGTTAATAGAAACCAAGATTCATTGTATGTATATAACCGTGTTATTGATGATTTGCTAAATCTAGTCAATATTCATAAGCAATTTGATAATCAAGATAAGGTTAAAAAGTACCAAGCTCTTATATCTAAACTTTATTACCGTTCAAAAAAGAATAAAAAAGTCTTGTCATTAAGAGTTTTAGATTTTTTTGCTGAAATTGAATTGATAAAAATTAGAAAACTTGTTTCCAAAAAAAATCTTGTGAAGTTTGATACATTAGAACAATTTAAGAAAAACTATGATCTTAAGTTTTCTTACTTACAAGAAATTGAAAATAATGCGCAAAATGTTCTTCGAGTTGGATCAGGTAAGGGTATTGTAGAAATATATAAAATTCTTTATGAAAATTATAATTTATTTGCAAATGAGCTTGAGACAGTAGAACCTATTGGTCTTAAAAAAGAATTTCTTCCTCAGTTTAGAAAAGATCTCTCAGAACCAATCAAAGCATCTAAGCTAGCAGCTCAAACTTATAAGGATGAAGCAGTAAGGGCCATTAAAAATAATTCAATTCTTAATCAAAATAATTTTTATTTTCAAGATGGTAAATATCCTGTGAAGTACTTTAATGTAGATTCAGTTTATATGGATAGAAGTGGAGCTTATTAATGAAATTATTTATATTATTTACAATATTTTTTCTTTCGTCATGTGCCACGAATAAAGTTGTGAAAAGAACATTCGAGGATCCTACAGATATTAAGGAAGAAGATTTTAAACCAGTAACTCTTGTTCCATATACTAAGCGTTCTGATACATATGCTTTTGAAAAAGAGGAAAAGCACTCTATTCTTTTAAAAGAGAGTTTAGAGAGAACTATTAAGTATGACGAAGATTTTGGACAACTTGATACACTTGGTACTGTAATCGCTTCTTGCTATGAGAAAAACTTTCAAAAAGCTAAGGTGATACTACAGAAAATGACACGTACTCATCATAAAAATCCGATGTTTTGGAATACGGCCGGTATATGTGCATCATTAGAGGGTGAAAGAAGAAAAGCATTACTTCTTTTTAATAAAGCTCTTTCTTTTCGAAGTGGATATGCTCCTGCATATAATAACTTAGGTGTTATGTATGTAAATGAAAGTGATTACTCCCGGGCTTTAGTTGCTTTTGAAAAAGCTAAGAAATTGGGGAGTTTAAGTCGAACTCCTAGGTTTAATCTTGCAAATCTCTATCTTTACTTTGGGCTGTATGATCAAGCTATACAAAACATTTCGTCTTTAATTCAAGTTAATACTAATGACGTTGCTGCTGTTAAACTAATGGCCACAGCATATTTGATGAAAAATGATGTGGGTAGTTCCCTAAAATACTTTGAAATGCTTGATTCAAGTTCATATACAAAAGAAGATGTAGGAATCAATTACTCTCTAGCATTATTTTTATCAGGCAAAGTAGAAAAATCTCATGATGTACTTGATGATGTTGAACTCACAAAAAATAATAACTGGGGCTCATATTATTCAGAGATAAAAAATATTATTGGAGTTAAATAATGAAGAATATAATTTTGTTATTTGTTTTATTTAGTGTTTCTTTTTATGCCTTTAGTAAAAGTAAAAAAATTAATTACAAATATAAAAAATATGAGCGTTTCGATTTTGAGGCACTTTCGGTTGAGGGGAATAATAGTAGCCCCGGTGATCTTTCAATTGGACCAAGGTTTAAAAAGAAATTTAAAAATAAAATTCCAAGTAGAGATAATTTTAATCCTGAAATGACAAGAAATTTAAATAGTATTTTATAAAAGGAAAAGATATGGATAAACATATCACTAGTGAATCTCAAATATTACAATTAAAACCACTGAAAAAAGTGAAAGGCTTTTTCTCTCCTCAATTGACAGGAGGAAGGTATCTTGTTGGTCGAACAGAGAGTTGTGAAGTCATTATCCCACGGTCAGATATTTCTGCAATACATGCTGTTATCGAGGTAAATAATAAATCTGTAGTCGTCTACGATATGAATTCAAGAAATGGTACTTTTGTAAATGGAGAGAAAATTGTTGCAAAAGAGGTTAAGTTAGGAGAATCCATACTTTTTGGTTCCGTTGAGTTCATCGTTGAAGAATACCATGCGATTCCAGAACTCCCTCCTGTATTAAAAACATTAGATCCTATCTCTGGGCCAGCGTCTATTATACGTCAAAAAGTACCTGTAAAAAAAGTAGAAAAATCAGCTCTTCCAGCGACAATGCCCAAAATTTCAAAAGAAAAGGGCAGTGACGAACCTTATATTATTTATCCTTTATCATCAGATCCTAATTCTGACTATTCAGAATATATTTTTGAAGATACAGATGAACTCTATCCTATTTTTAAGTATGAAGTTTCAAAACAAGCAGTTGAAGTCATTATACTTTTTAAAGACAAGGTTTTCTCAGTTGACTACTTACCTGAAAAAAATGGTATTTATAAAATGGCAGGTTTAACTAACAAGGTAAAAGAAATTGAGTTTCCATACCTTGGTAAAAAAGAGGTTCTACCTTTCGTTGAGATCAATCAAGGTAAAGTCATTGTTAATAAACTACATAATTATAATCTTATACAGGTTAAAGATAAAAAAATCACTAAACTCAATGAAGGACATGTCATATTAGATGAGAATGACGTTATTAAGTTAGAGAGCAGTGATTTAGAAATATATGTACGAAAAATTGCAGCTCCACCTCAAGTAAAGTCAGCACCATTTTTTAGAAGAGATAAAGAATTAAGAAAATACGTGCTCTTTTTATTAGTGTTCTTTTTTCTTCCTGTTTTAGCTTTAAACTTTATAGAAATTGAAAAAGATAAAGATGATAATAAAGATCCAGAAAGAATTGCGACTATTCTTTATAAAGAACAACTTAAAATAAATACAAATAAAACAGTTGCTCAATCTGAGAAGAAAAAACAAAGAAAGCAAAAAGCTCCTAAGAAGCCGGCAGTTAGAAAAACTACCCCGCAAAAGACACAGGCCACATCGGAAAAATCTAATCAGGTAACTAAGCAAAAGACGAATAATCCCGGTATAAAAAGTGCTGCTGTTAAACAAAAAGTTAAAAGAGTTAAAAACCCAGCTCCTAAAGCTAATAATACTTCAAAAGTAGTAACTACTAAATCTGCATCACAAGCTAGAAGACAAAAGACTTCTTCTGCTAGGTCAAAAGTAGTGACCAAGAGTCAAGGACGAGTCGAAGCTTATAAATCAATGAATTTTAAAAGCTCGGTAAGCTCACTTATGGCCAAGGGTGGAACTCTATCAGGTGCTAAAACATCTAATACAGTTAGTGGAGTTACCAGTAGTGGTGTTTCAGGAGGAGTTGCAACATCTGTTACAAAGGCAAATGTTGGGACTGAAATTGGCTCACTTACTGGGTCTACAGTTGGTAAGCTAGGGGAGTCTAAAGGGACCGAAGGTCTTTCAACTAAAACAGGAGTTTATACAGCAGGTATCCCTTCAGAGACAGTAGTGCTAGGTAGTATGGATCCTGATGTCATTCGAAGAATTCTAAGAGATCATATTCCATTTTTTCGTTCATGCTATCAAAAAGAACTTGATAGAAATACAGGCAGAGATATTTCAGGAACAATTAGACTCGATTTTACCATTGGAGCATCTGGACATGTTGCTAACGCTGGTGTTGATGGAAGATCTGGTTTACCTTCCAATGTTAAAAGATGTGTTGTAGGAGTTCTTAGAGGTATAAAGTTTCCTAGACCCATGGGAGGAGGAACAGTTGATGTTAAGCAGCCTTTTAACTTTTATCCAAAGCGAATGTAATGCTTAAACTGGTTATTTTGTTAACATTTTTAGGTAGTTGTTCTCAGGTTAAAAGAATACCAGAGGTTAAACGATCAAATAATCCTTCGACACTTGCTTGTTATTCAAAGCATGATGATTTTGATGGAAAAAATTTAATCCAAGTTGCACAAATTAAATCTTCAGATTTAACATATTGTTTTAAAAATTATCTTCGATTTGAAGAGAATAAAAAACAAACTCTTTCTGTTTGTAATCAACTTGCGATAAACTCTAAAGGAAAAGTTGGTTTTGTACAGGTGAATGATCTTTATAAAAAGAATTTACCTAGAGATTTTCAAATGTGTTTAAAGCAAGAGTTTTGGAAGATGGATTTTAGTGCACTTGATTTAACGAAATCCCATTCAATTCGTTTTCCTCTCGTTTTTAAATCTCAGTAATCAAAATTTCAACAAGATACAACTAAATCTTACATTTTCCCTATTTCTTAATAGTAAGTAACGTAGTGCCAAAATGCACTTATAGACCAACGAATTGAATTTTCTTATATTGAATTTAGGATATGACTATTTTAAGGATTGGCCATGAAAAAACTTATTCTATTTTACTCATTTATGGTCGTAGCAATTTTGCTTTCTGATTTTTTTATGAAGCTATTCAATTAATATCTATAAATTATATTTTTTTGCTAATACATTCATTGAATTGATTATAATCTTACCAAGAGAAGATTTAATTTTATTTTTTGCTTCTTTTAGGCAACTAACAGTTGAAAGAATCTCATCATTTCGGCGTACATCATTTGATCGAGGATGAGAAGCAGAGGTAGTCACTGCATTGGTAGTAGCATTATAAAATAGAATATATCCATTCTTATCTTGTGATGAAGTGGTATATCTTACTTCTCTATCATAGGAAAAGGTTTGTGAAGATCTTTTATAGAGTAAGTATGGATGAACAAACCCTTGACCTGAAATATTTTGATTAATTGTTATTTTCACAAAATCATCATGTTGTGAGCACTCTTGTATAATATTGTCATCACGGTCACAGTAAGCATTTATATTTTTGTCTAGCTTAACTATAAAATCTTTTAACTCTTTAATTTCATTTTTTAGGTACCTATAATTCTCAGTATAGGGTTCAGGATTTGAGACTGTATAATAATTATTGTATTTAGTTTCAATCCTTAAAATTTCTGTGTTTGCAATTTGAACTCTCTGGTTAAAATCTCCACATGGCCGTATTAGATCATCTTGAGTCGTAAAACCATATGATAAATGATCTAATTGAGAGTTACCTAAATAAGTTTCTAAATTGTTGATTTCTTCCGCTATTTCAGCAGAGGTATTATCAGCAGGTTCGCCACTTTGGTTATCTCCACAACTTGATAAAAGAGCACAAGTGAGTATGAGTATACTAAGTAAGTTGATCTTATTTAAATCTTTTTTATTCATTGCTTGCCTATAAATCATATATTTACTTTAAAAAAATTAATTATGTATAACATTTTGATTACTATTACAGCCTTTAGGTATAACCTTTTTGTTATAAATGAATATTCATTTTCAGTTACGGAAAATATAGCATTGATTGACTTAGACTAAGTCGTCAATATAGTTTTTATAGGCCATGTATAAGTAATGGACACTTCTAGGGTATTGAAAAGACGGCGAAATTTAGTCAGTTGAAAGCTAAGAGCTATTGTTCTTCGCTCATTACAACGAATTTATACTCTTTAAAACCAGCTTCAGCACATGTGTACATGATTTTTTTGACATAAGAGAACTTTAAGCTTTTATCGATGATCAAATTGGCAATACCTGAAAATGGCTTTGTTGGAGCTTGTTTAGCTACGGCCATGAGATGTTCTTTCTTTTTTACAAGTTCATTGTAAAGAGGGATGATTCTTCTACCACCCTGGTCGTGTACACGGGAAGGTGGGTTTTCTGAATCAAGAATTGTTTCAGTATCAACCCAAATTTTATCCTGGGATACTTGGATCATGACACCTGCATTATTAAGAGTTTGCGATTGTGATAGGGGAAGTTGTATCCCTTTTGGTATGGTAAGTGTGACTCCTGAAGAGTTATATGATTTTAAAAGAAATACAAGAAGTATAACAAGGATATCAAGGAGAGATGTGATATCTACATCAATAGGTTCTTTTTTTTCTCTTTTTCTTTTACTTCTAATCGATCTTACTCTAGACATATAAATTCCATTAACTCATTAAGTTTCCAAAAATGATTTTACTAAATAAGGTTTTAACTTTTTCATCAAGACCTTCTTTATTTTTTCTATAAAGAGCTTCATCAGTATTCTTCAGCATTCTGACAGCATCCATGATCTTTACGATCTCTTCGTATTTCAGATCGACGACTGGCTCTAATACAATCACTTCTTCTTTCATATTCTTTTTCTTTAAATCAATAAGAAAGTTATGAAGTTTTTCAAGATCATAATCAGTTTTATTAATTCTCCCAACTACGGTTACTGTTCTTGAAGGAATACCTGTAGAGACAACCAGTCTTTTCGATTCAATTCTTAGGGTCAGAGCTAGTGGCTTATCATTTTTAGGAGGAGGTGTGTTTGAAATAATAGGAACATTACTTCCAATTTCAAAGACTTTAATAAATTGTGTCGACATAAGTAAAAAGAAGATGAAGATAAATACAGCATCAAGAATAGGGATGAGGTTAAGTCTCTCGTTCTTCTTTTTACTTTTACGACTCGTTGGTGTTTTATAACCCATTATTTATTCCGATTTCTCTTTTGTTCCTAAAAGATCTAAAAGCTTCACACTAAATTCATCAATTTCATTAATGATCTTATCTGACTTACTAGATAAGAAAGCATGTACTACCATGATTGATATCGCTGTGATTAGCCCAAGAAATGTCGTATTCATTGCAGTGGAAATACCTTTTGATAAGAATTCAGCTTTTTGAGCAGGATCAATACTATCTAATGCAGCAAATGAACTCATAAGACCTTGAATTGTTCCAAGTAGCCCAAAAAGTGTTAGGATATTTGCAATCAG
>CAYFHZ010000129.1:0-7549 GCA_964342535.1 uncultured Bacteriovoracaceae bacterium
AAAAAATGCTGAATCTCTAATGCGTAAAATAAAACCACATTATTTACTTTTAGATGATGTGAATATTAAAATGAAAGATTTTAGTTCTCAGATGAGAACCCAGGCCACTGATATAGGGCCATATACAAGTTTTGCTTATCAGCTAAAACATTTTTTAATCAAGGATGAAAAAAATGAGTAGGCATATCACAACAAAAACACACTTATTATTTAATGAAACCATACAGGATGAAATTTTTATTTGCGCTCAAGGTAATGATATTTCTGAAGCTATAGTCATCAATCCTGATGAGTTGAAACCTAACTTTATTGAAGATATTATAAATAATACGAGAGCAACTATTTTAAAAGTTATCTGTTCGGATTCCCATTACCAGTTGGTGTCTGGTGGACTTAAAATGTTTAGCTTAGAGATCAAATTTGTACCTAGAGAAGGTGCATTTGAAGTTTTATTTGAGCCAAAAAAAAATATACTTCGTTTGAAAAAAGCGGAAGCTGCACATCAAACTGGACCAGTTAAAGTTTTAGTTGTGGATGACTCAACTACAATATGTAATCTTCTTACAAAAATTATGAGTCTTTCCCCAGATGTTGAAGTTGTTGGAACAGTTAATGATCCACGGGAAACAGAAAAAGCTATAGAAAAATTAAAACCAGATGTCATAACACTTGATATCCATATGCCTCATATAAATGGTGTTGATTTATTAAAACAAATTACTCCTAAATATAAAATCCCATGTATAATGATTAGTTCTATTTCAATATCAGAAGGGCCACTTGTCCTTGATGCTCTAGATTCTGGAGCGATTGACTATATTCAAAAGCCGGATATGAAGAATTTTGCAAATATAGCTGCAGAAATTAATAAAAAACTTATTTCAGCCTCAAAAGCAGTTCATCAAGAGAAGAAAGCTAAAACACAACCTAAAAAAGTATTTGATGTTGATATTCATGATCATCTACTGGTCTTAGGGGCTTCGACAGGCGGAACAAGAGCATTAAAAGATATCTTAGATTCTTTTCCTAGCCAGATTCCTCCAACACTTATTGTTCAACATATACCTGCAGAGTTTTCAAAAGCTTTTGCTGATAGATTAAACCAAAGTACTCCTTTTCATGTAAAAGAAGCTGAAGATGGAGATGAAGTACTCCCTAATAAAGTACTTATTGCACCTGGTGATAGACAGATGAAATTTATGGTTAAAGGTAATAAGATGTTTGTCGAAATAAACCAAGATGCACCGGTAAATCGTTTTAAACCGTCAGTTGATTATTTATTTAATAGTGTTGCTGATTCAAGTTCAAAAAAGAAAATTGTAGCTGGAATATTCACAGGAATGGGTCGTGATGGGGCCAAGGGAATGCAAGCACTTAAGCTAAAAAAAGGAGCTTTCACAGTTGCACAAGATGAAAAATCATCTGTCGTATTTGGAATGCCTAAAGAAGCTATAAAACTTGGTTGTATTGATGTTATTACACCATTATCAGATGCTGCATGTGAGTTAATGTATGCTTGTCGAGTTGAAGATTTAAAATCTGCCCAATAATTAATGCTAATTTGTTGGTATTTTAGGTCGATTTATAGAAAATTGGTTTATTTTCTTCATCACGGTATAATAAAACTATGAAATTACTTCTTTTTTGTTTTTTTATTTCTTCATTTGGACTTGCTGCAAATAAAAGTGAATCTGAGTTGTATCTTATGGGAATGAAGGAAAAAGATGATGAAGAAATGCTTCTCAATTCAGACTTATTTAAAGATTGCCAAGATTCTTTAGAAAAATTCAAAAATGATACAACAGCAACAGCTAATGCCAATCAAACTTACTTACAAAAACTCGAAGAATGTGTGGCCAAAAAAATAACTCAAAATGGGCAAGGTAAAATTTCACCTGAAAAACTTAAGGAACTTTCTAAATCTCTAGATCTAGCATCTTTTAATAAAGAAGCCAGTAGCACTACCCAAGGTATTCAAGAATATTTGGCCCAAAGAATTCACAAGGCCATATATGGAGACACGAAACTCTCAAAAAATGAAATAGAGAAAATTAAAAATGCCAAACTTGTTAATCATGATCTTTTTTATCAGATGTATTCAGAACAGATAGGTAAAAATGTCATTGTAACAACAGCAAATTATTGTCTAGAAAACTTCGGATACAAAACACCGACAACAACACTTTATCTTATGTCTGAAGATCAAAATGGTAAACCAATGATTACTGACTTTAAAACTTTAGACCAAGTCATCACTGATAAAAACTCTGATGTAGCAACTCTCTATTCTGATAGATATGAATTAAGCAATCAAATTGATCAGGCCATTACCGTAACTCCTCCTAATTTATCTCAACTTGGAGTTATGACGCCAACCTATACCCATACCGATGAAAATGGTAATACAACTATGGCCATGGGACTAGACTGGCACAAAAATGAAGATTTTTTTGAGTATGAACTTTGTTCTGCGACAACACAAAAAAGATGTGATGAAATATTTAAAAATCAAAGTGGAGATATTCGTCCATATAGACCACAGAGAATCGTTACACTTTTAAAAGATGTTGACCTAAAACTAGCACAAAATGATTCAGACAAAAGGCTTATTCAGGCCAAATATGGATATTGTGTAAATACGATTATAAAAAACATGTGTGAAATATATAAATGTAATAATTCATACGATATACAAAGTCCCGATGATATAAAGAACAATTGTCGTGATACTTTTGGAATTACAATAACAAGAACACCCAATGCGGAACTCTCTTTAGATACTGAAAAAAAGAAAGGTTATATTGCTTGTAATGTTATGGCCCGTCTAGATGAATATAGAAAAATCCTCAATGGTGTTGAACAAATAAAAGCTGAAAATATTGCTTTTATTAAATCGAACCCCACAAAAGGGATCACTTTAGATAGCAAAAAAATATTTACTGATGATAATAAAGTAAACCAGATTTTATCTGTTTCAAGTAAAGAAATAAGCAGTATTGATTCAATTAACAACAGTGAAGATGATGCTCTGGCCTTAAGAGCAGAGTGTCTTGATGAAAAAAATCCTGGAAATGAAATTGATGGGTACGTGTTCAAAAGTGGGGCCATGGAGAATGAAAAATGTGCAACACTTCTTGCCTCATCTGATAGTGCAGAATTCGAAACAGTTACGCTAGATACAGAAGCAAAAACTAAACTCTTAGAGAAAAATCTTGAAGGTTTAACTTCCACAGAAGAAATAAAAAAATATCTTGAAGAAGCAGGTCTTTATGAAAAATATAAAGACAAACTTGATTCTCTTACTCCTGAGCAAATGAAAAGTGTGGTTATATCAGATTTTAAAAATCAAAGACAGGCCCTTATTGATAGCCTGGCGGCTAAATATGATCAAGAAAAAAACATACAGGTCAGTGATGAAAAAACCGTTCAAGATGCCAATCAAGTAATACAAGACGAAGTTGCTACTCAAACATTTGAGGAAATGCAAACATATAAAGAACGTGTTGATACCTTATTTGAATATTCAAATGTTATAAGTGGATACCTCACCTTAACAGATAGTGAATCAGGGGAGTCTGTTAGAAACTCTGCTCCCATGCAAGTAGAGGCCGAAGCAGATGAGGCCAGTGAAATTATAAAGGAATACTATAACGATGGTGATGCCAGTTCTAATTCTGGAGGTGGTGAAATCAACTACCAAGGTCTTATAAATCAAGTACTTAGCAGTAAAAAAGAAGAAGACAGTTCATCTCCGTAAAAATTACGCATCGCATTTAATTTTCTTAAGTTTGTGGTATAAAATCCTAAAGTTAATGAATATAAGGATTTTATATGGCCCGTCTGTTACTGCTTTTATTTAGTTTTATTTCCATTGCTCATGCAGAGTTTAGCGATTTTGATCTTGGAGTATCTGTATTAACTACAGATACCAATTCCGCCGATAGCTATGATGTTAAGGGTGTACTCTTTATGACATTTGATGGTTATGACGTAGCTCTTAATAAAGATACAACTCTAAGTATTCTTCCTACGGGTATTTTTGTTGATGTAGAAGGTAAACAAGTACAAGCCTATACTGATGTCGGCACATTACAATACTATGGCCAGGATCAACTAGAAATTTATCTTAGTGCTATTTCCATTGATTATGATAAACTTGATAGATTTAATATTTCTACCCAAAGAACTATGGCCATTGCTGATTTAAATGTTGTTAAGTATTTTTCAATAGGATCATTTAAAATAGATACTTCTTTTGGTGTTGCTGTTGCTGGAAAATCAACTCAAGATATTTCTTTAAGTGAAGAAGAAGAATTTCATTTTAGCGATACTCATTTTTATTCAGCTGATGCTATCGTTGGAGCAAATTATTCTTTAACCGATACCATCGATTTATACGTATATACTGGTTATTCACACCAGAAGAATAAAAATTCGGAGCTGAATGAATATTCTGTTGGTATTCATATTTATGGATTTGAATTAGGCAGTACTGAAATTATTCCGTCAGTTGAATATATTACAAAAGACTATGTAAGCCAACACAGTGGACTAGCTGATCAGTTTTCTTCTATTGATGATTCTCTAATATCTCTTGGGCTAAAATTCGCTTTCTAAACTTCTACTTAATCGTAATTAAGATCTAAAATGGCATTGTCCTTTAAGCTACGATGCCTTTTATCATATATCTTTGTCGTTTCTATATTTGCATGACCTACACTATGAGAGACTTTATCTAGTTCAACTCCTTGTTCCAGTAATGAGGTGATAAGTGTCGCACGTGCAGTATGTGGGCCAATATCCTGTCTAATTCCTGCCTTAAAGGCAAGTTTATTTAGAATTTTATAAACTCCACCCCTTGATAATTGAGTCTTTTCTGAATTTCTATTGTTTTTTAAACTAAGAAATAAATAATCATTTTTTTCTAGCTTTCTATTAAATTTAGTTTTGTAAGCTAATCTTAAATAGGGGAAATAATCTTTTAAAACCACTGCTAAACGAGGATGTATAGGAACCATTCTAAATTGACCTCCTTTAACTTTCGCTTTTATTCTCATCATTCCGTTGTATGAGCCTAGATCGCTATATTTTATATTTATAATTTCACTAACCCTCATACCTGTAAAAAATAAGGTATAGATAAGTGTTCGGTGCATTTGTGCTTGAAAATGATTCAAATCAAATGCCTGAAAGTCGACATAATCTAAAAAGAGTTTTACTTGCTCCTGTGAAAGACATTCAGTACCTTTGACAGCTGTTTTTTTTGGTCGTTTGATACCATCGACAGGGTTGATAGATATAATGCTCTTTTCTTGCATAAATTTGAAATAACTTGATAAGGTGGCCATTTTTCTACGTACGGTTAAATTGCTGGCCGCCTTTTGATCAGTTCCACCATATTGAATGAGGTAATCTTTATAAGCGACAATATGAAAACGCTCTATTTCTTTTGGATGTCTTATGGATTTACCAAATGCCATTTTATAAAATTGAAAAAAATTTTTTAGGTCTTGATAATAAGCAATCCGGGTTTGTTCAGAGTTGAAATTTTTTAAAAATTCATAGTGAAGCTTTTGACCTTTACCGGCCTTGCTAAAAAACTCTAAATCCTTCCATTTTTGAATTGTCGCTATTTGTTGAGTCTTTTTAACAGATTTATCCATGTTTTATATTGTAAAGTTCTAATTTTCTTTGGTCAACAAAATATGGATTATGTATACCAAATTCAAAACTTGTAAATAATATGTCTAAGGAAAGTGAAATACTCGTCTTAGTCTTAAGCCTTTATAATTCTTAATTTTTAGCATTTCTTAAAGAATAGTTATTCTTTCGCTTCTATAAGACGATAAGAAGGTCGTATAATACTATGAAAGAGGTACCATGGGGATTACGCCGAGAATTGTTCTTGTTGACGATATAAAGACAAATCTAAAGCTTTATAGGCATGCACTACTGGGTGAGAACTACTCTTTTTTTAGTTATTCAGACTCAGAAGAAGCTTTAGCAAATATTAATAAAGTTCAACCACATCTACTTGTTCTAGACATCGAAATGCCTAAGCTTAATGGTATTGAGCTCTTAAGTAGAATTCGGGAACAACTTGGCTTTAAAAACGTGCCAGCAATTTTTATTACCAGTCTTAGCGATGAAGGCAAACTTAAAGAAGCCTATATGTCTGGAGCAAATGATATTCTTTCTAAAGACTTTGAGCCTTATCAGCTAAAATTTAAGGTGAAATCTTTATTAGAACAATATTTCTTAAAACAAAAACTCATGGTTTTTGGTCGTCAAATGAAAGAAAAGTCTGTAGAAAATGAAAATCTTATTCGTATTCTATGTCATGATCTTTTAAACCCACTTACAGCTATAAGGCTATTGGGTATAAGAAATAAAGATAAGAGGCTACAGCAAATAACAGATAACGCTGTAGATATTATTGAGCACGTTAGAGAAATGCTTGCGCTAGAAGCAGGGAAGTTAAAGATTAATTTATCTCATATCAGTCTCAGCGAGGCGTTGAAAGAATCACTTGCGATATTAGATGATAAATTAAAACAAAAAGAGATGTCCTTCTTTTTTGATAGTGGGTTTCTCTCGGATGTTTTTGTTCAAGCAGAAAAGGCTTCACTTATCAATCAAGTACTTAATAATATCATTACCAATGCAATAAAATTTTCTAAAGTTGGTGGAAAATTATTTTTCAATGTCGAAGTTAGAGATAACCAAGTTTATCTTAAAATAAAAGATGAAGGAATTGGTATTCCGCGCAGTATGATTCCCGACCTTTTTAATAAGTATATAAAAACAACTAGGCTTGGAACAAATAATGAAAAAGGAACTGGCTTTGGTCTTCCCCTTGTAAAAACTTATATGAATTTTTATGGTGGAGATATTTTTGTTGAAAGCTGGGAAGAAAAAGACAATCTTGGTGTCACAGGTACTGTTTTTACTCTGGTTTTTAACCTTGTTGATCTAAAAATGAAAGCTTAATCACCAATATAGACAAGACTTCTTTTTTCGTATTTCTTTCTTTGTACGACTCTTTTATTTTTTGCTTGATAGGGTTTAGAAGCTTTAGCATGATGAGACATACTTGGATCAGCTGCACATTTTTGATGATACTCTACAAGGGATTTAAGAGCTCTTAACAAGCATTCCTTTTGAGGGATAGCACGCTCAAGGTTTGCTTTTTCTAGATGTATAAGTAACTCATGAATAGACTCGATAGTGCTAAGACAATAACTTGCTGGCTGTTGTTTAATATCAAATTTTGAAAGTCTTCCAGTTTCAAAACTAATTCTAGGTAAATCATGTAAAAGAGTGCTTAGTTTTAGCATCTTTTTAGCACATGCCCATGTCCCATCTAGAATAAAGATATTTAAAGGCCTATCGAAATATCCATGAGGAAGTTCATTATTTATCTTAATAGACTCTTTTCCTGGATACAAAATGACATGATGATAGTTAGAATCTTTTAATATAGTAGGTAAATAGGAATTAAAATTTTCACTAACGATAATTTCAGAATTTTGAAGAGCATAATGAGAAA
>CAYFHZ010000130.1:0-7515 GCA_964342535.1 uncultured Bacteriovoracaceae bacterium
TATGAGCTTTGATTCTTCAAAATAAAAAACGCTATGAGCAGAAAAAAAACTGCTATGAAAACGATGATCAGACATTATTTCCATAATCATATTTCCATCTTTTACTTCATAGCGGGTACCTATTGGCCATATAAGATTTCCCATTTTTAAATCTTGTTTAAGCTCTTTTCTTAAATCTCTTATTCCGTAAAGGTAGACAACAAGGGCCACACAGGCAATGAGAGGAATGATAGTGAGAATAATATATGTTTTTTTCACTGCACCTGCTCTTGATTATTAACGACAAATCTTCCCTTAAATACTGCTAGTACTTCTTCTTCTCCTGGAAGTCTAATATCAGCGCTCACTTCTATGCGTCCTAGTTTTTTCTTGGAAAAAATCTTCATAAAACGCTCAAGAGACTTATCTTGTATACGAGAACAAGCAATAAAGTCAGATGTCACAGGTTTTAAATAGTCGATCGATCCATTTTGGATAACTAAAGACTTAGGAGCACTACCAGTTTCTGAACGAATAAGATGATGAACGAGTAAGTATGATGAAAGAATACAAAGCGTATTTATACTTCCACCAAAAGCTGTTCCCTCATAATTTATATTTTTTTCAAGAGGTGCAAGGATACTAATACTATGAGATTTGATGTCATAAATACTCAAATGCATACCCGAAACAACCGGTATAGATGTTAGTAATTCTTCTTTATATATTTCTGATAATTCCATCTTATGGCCTTGTTTAACCTATTAAATTTCTTAAATAATGCTATAATAAACGTTAGAACTTCGTAAGTAAATTAGGATTCTATTTGAAGGTATTACTCGTATCAGACAACAAACAAGACTGGGAGCTTATTAGAAAGCTTTTAAGGGCCAATTACAAGGAACTACAACTTGTTTGTGCTATTAATAAGCATGATGCTATTAGTGCTGTCACCGATGATGGCCCATTTGGTTTTGTTTTACTTGACTGCAATATTAAAGAATATGACCCCAACGAGATTGGTTTTAATATTTTAGAAATTGCAGGAGAAAGACCAATCATTTTTGTTGGACATGAAAATGTTATCACAGACAGAATTTCCCAAGAACTCTATTCTCAAAACGAATACAATGATCAAATTTATAAACCTCTAGATCGAGAAGATCTTCTTATTGAGTTTAAAAATAAAGTAGATCAGGCCATGAGATGGGCCAAAGAAGAAGAGTTTGAACAGTCTCTTGAAGAAGTGAATTCAGAAGATTTTCTTCCCATGAAACTGAGAGCATTTTATCTTTATCGTATTTTTCCATATGATATATATCTCGCCATTACTTCAAAGAATTATATAAAAATCATAAGTGCTAAGAAGCCCTATACTCACTCGACCCTAGCTACTTATGCTCGAAAAAACATTAAATTTTTACATATAAGAAAAGATGATCAGCTTCGCTACTTAGAAGATGAGAGTTTGAAATGTATTAAATCTCTAAAGACCATGGAGCCAAATCATCAAGATATATTTCTCTTGCAAATTCGCTCTGTCACTATTTTACATCAATATATTCTGGCACTAGGTGTAAGTCCAAGTGTTCTCACATTGATGAATGCTGTTATTGAATCCATTTTAAAAGTTGCAAAATACCATATTGATTTTTCAAACTTTATAATGAAGTATCCTACAACTTATCAAGGCATTCCAAGTAAAAGTGTTATTACTGGTTATATAAGTTTTTTCCTTGCTAAAAAATTAGAATGGGATAGTGTTTTAACTCAAAGTAAACTTATTATTTGCTCTATTTTGCAAGATATTTCACTGCCTGACGATAACTTAACTTCTATCAATCAGGTCAACTCACCTAAGCTTAAAAACTTTAAAGAAGAAGATGTTAATGCTTTTTTTAACCATCCAATTCAAGCAGCTAGTTATGCTAAACAATTTAGTAGTTACTCTGATATTGATTATATAATTGAATCACACCATGAACTTCCTAATAGAAAAGGATTTCCTAATCGCCCATCAAGTTCAAAACTCACCCAAATTTGTGCCGTTTTTAATATTGCTCAATACGTTGCGGGTGAAATTGACGGGCTAGCACCAGATAATCAACTTTATATTAAAACCATTAAATCCATGGCAAAAGATTACGGTGTAGGATCTTTTAAAGAAGTCCATAAACATTTAAAATCGATTTTAAAAACGGTTAAAGAAAATTAGATTTTACTCACTTCAAACGCTTCAATAACTTTTCTATAAGTATGAGCTCTAAATTTTTCTTTAAGCTGCTTACAAATAGCTTTTTTATTAAAGTTGAGTTTTCCATCAGTTTGAATTTCTTGAAGCATTAAGGTGCCAATCTCTTCAGAGATAATCATGATCTTAGCAAGTGGAGAAATATCATCTTTATAATTTACAGCAAAGCCCTTCCCATTGGTCATACCATGATGTTGAGTAATAAGCATATCTGCTCCAAGAGGAGCTCTTGGAAATTCTTTAACTAATTGACCTGCCATTTTAGCGTGATCAAGTATAATTTCCTTATCAACTTCTGAAACTTCATCTTGAAATAAAAGATCTTCTTCTGAGATAGCATTTGGATGTCTTTTATAAATTGGAAGAAGAAAGATATCATGAAAAAACAAAGAAAAAGCCACTTTACTTTTTTGCTCTTCACTTCCCCAAGAAATATTATCAATAATTTCTCCTGCAATAAATGTTGCTAAAATAGAATGCTTAAAACAGTACTCTGATTGATTTTCCATCAGCATTCGAAGCAACGATTTTACTTTCGGAAATTCTTTACAAATATTTTCAATTGATTCAATACAAGCTTTTGATACTGCTGCTATCTCTGCAGTCATCTCTGGATTATCAAAGATTTCTTCAGCAACCATCCCCATTCCTTGGGAGGTAATTTCCATTTTCTCTTCACCAGAGAGTTTATCATTTGAAAGCTCTTCTACAATTAGAGCTGAGGCGCGATTAATAAAACGAAGTCTCTCATCAGCATCTATGTAAAGATGTTCGACACCATCTTCAATATAACCATCAAACTCTCCTCTAACCGGCATATCTTTTTCTAGAACTTGAGTGTAGTCATATTCAAAATTATCTTTTTCTTCTCGCATAAAAACACGACAATGACTTGTATTCATTTGTTTAAAAAGTTTTATAGGAATCGGAAAATACTTAGGAACAGGCATGGAGGCCATCTCCTGCGCGGTTACTTCTAAGATTTTTGCCATGGATTGTAATAATAATTTTATATTGTACTTATTATTTATTTTAATGACTTGCTTAGAATCACTTTCCACCGAACCTAATACGATAAGAGGTGTTTTAATTCCCTGCTCTGAAAAAACATTTAATAAATCATCTATTGAACCATACTCATCTAGAGTTTCTTTAAAACAAATAAAAGCATCAACACTTAAAGAGTGCTCAAGCAACTCTAAAGCTGACTGAATCGTTGGTTTAATCGTAACATTGGTGGCCACATAGGCCCTAAGATTCACTTCGTAGAGAGAATTTATCACTTGATTATTTGACACTAAAATCGCTTGGCTCATACAACTTTTCTCACCTATTTTTAAAGAGTTATATTTATTTTATCCAATTTAGTTTTTTTTAGAATCGAGAAAATCTTTCAAGTATTGCACAGCTAAGTCTAAAGCCTCACGCGGGTCGTCACAATTAAACATACTTTTGACGTGGTTAAAAATTTTTCCGGTTTCCTTTTGCACAAGGTCAATTTCAACATTAAACAAAGTTGCTTGCTCAAATATTACAATACGCCCTACCAGAAAGGGAGACAGACCGGATAGCTCAATTAAATGTTCTTGGGGAAATTCATTTCCTATGACACTCATGTCGCTAAGGTTATAAGAAAAATCTTCAGATGACTACGATTGTTTTCACTCTACAAAATCGTGACAAATAATTAAAAAAAGCTTAGCATATCAGGAGTTTATTACATTAACCGGAAAGTTACGAACAGGGAGTTGTACAAATGATTGTGTCCCACAATTACTTCACGTCTTCTATTGGAAAGAAGCAAATTATGGCCCTGACAGGGTTTGGTCTGATTGGATTCACGGCCACGCATTTGTTAGGAAACTTATTAATCTTAGTTGGAGCAGATGCTTTTAATTTGTATGCGTACAAATTAACAAGTAATCCTCTTATCTATCTTGCAGAAGCAGGTCTTCTTGGACTTTTTACTTTGCATATTGTTCTTGCTGTTCTTTTAAGAATTCAAAACATGGCAGCTCGTCCTCAAAGATACTATGTGAAAACAAGAACAGGTAGAGGTCAAACATTAGCTTCAAGCACAATGCCTTACACAGGAATTATTCTTTTGATCTTTGTTGTTGTTCACCTTTTGAACTTTAAATTTGGATCACATTACGTCACGACTGTAGAAGGACTTGAAATTAGAGATCTTTACAAAACAGTTGTAGAATACTTTGCAAACCCACTTTATGTCGTTTGGTATGTATTTGCGATGCTTGCTCTTGGTCTTCATACGTCTCATGGATTTCAATCTATGTTTCAGTCATGGGGTTTCAATCATTCAAAATATACACCAATTATTCAAGCTGCCTCTCTTGTATATGGGATTGCAGTTGGACTTGGATTTTCTGGATTGGCAATTTTTTGTCACTTTCAAAACTAGAGGAGAATTAAAATGGGATTAAAGTTAGATTCTAAAATACCTGAAGGACCCATTCAAGATAAATGGGATAACCATAAATTTAAATGTAAGCTTGTTAACCCTGCGAATAAAAGAAAATACTCTGTTATCGTAGTTGGAACAGGTCTTGCCGGAGGATCTGCAGCTTCTTCACTTGCAGAACTTGGATATAATGTTAAGTCATTTTGTATTCAAGATTCACCAAGACGTGCTCACTCAATTGCAGCTCAAGGTGGTATCAACGCAGCTAAAAACTATCCAAATGACGGTGACTCTGTATGGAGACTCTTTTACGATACAGTAAAAGGTGGAGATTATAGAGCAAGAGAAGCTAACGTTTATAGACTTGCACAAGTTGCAAATAATATTATCGATCAGGCCACAGCTCAAGGTGTTCCTTTTGCAAGAGACTACGGTGGATACTTGGCAAACAGATCTTTTGGTGGTGCTCAAGTTTCAAGAACATTCTACGCTAAAGGACAGACCGGACAGCAATTACTTCTTGGTGCTTATCAATCAATGATGAGACAAGTTGAGCTTGGAAAAGTTCAACTTTATACCAGAAGAGAAATTATGGACATTGTCATTATCGACGGTAGAGCTAGAGGTGTTATCGTAAGAGATATCATAACTGGTGATATCGAAAGACATGTTGCTGATTCAGTTATTCTAGCATCTGGTGGTTATGGAAACGTTTACTTCCTTTCTACTAATGCGATGGCATCAAATGTTGGAGCAGCTTGGAAAGCCTATAAAAAAGGTGCAGGTTTTGCAAACCCTTGTTATACGCAAATTCACCCTACTTGTATTCCTGTCTCTGGAGATCATCAATCTAAACTAACTCTTATGTCAGAATCACTTAGAAATGATGGACGAGTTTGGGTTCCTAAGAAAGAAGGTGATAAAAGACATCCTAACGATATACCTGAAGATGAAAGAGATTATTATCTTGAAAGAATCTATCCTTCTTTTGGAAACTTAGTTCCAAGAGATGTTGCTTCAAGAAACGCAAAAAACCAAGTTGATGCCAACAAAGGTGTTGGTTCAACAGGAGTTGCTGTTTACCTTGACTTTGGTGCTGCTATCAAACGAGATGGAAAAGATGCCATTGCAGCAAGATACGGAAACCTTTTTGAAATGTATCAAAGAATTACAGATGAGTCTCCTTACGAGCAACCGATGAGAATCTACCCTGCTGTTCACTATACGATGGGTGGTTTATGGGTTGATTATAACCTTGAAAGTACAATACCTGGTCTTCACGTTTTAGGAGAAGCAAATTTCTCTGATCACGGGGCGAATAGACTTGGAGCTTCAGCTCTTATGCAAGGTCTTTCAGATGGATATTTTGTTATTCCTTATACTCTTGGACATTATTTTGGAACAAACGAAATAACTAAGGTTGATACAACTCACCCTGAATTTCAAAAAGCAGAAGACGAAGCAAAAGAAAGAATTAATAAACTTCTTAATATTAACGGAACAAGAACATGTGATGATTTCCATAAAGCACTTGGAAAAATTATGTGGGAACATGTTGGGATGGCAAGAAACGAAGCAGGACTAAAAGAAGCGATTGAAAAAATCAAGCAACTTCGTAAAGAGTTCTGGGCAGATCTTAAAATCGTTGGTGATGAAAATGGTGTTAACCCGGAACTAGAAAAAGCAGGAAGAGTTGCTGATTTCCTAGAACTTGGAGAGCTAATGGCCAGAGATGCACTTACAAGACCTGAGTCTTGTGGTGGACATTTCCGTGAAGAGTCTCAAACTGAAGAGAATGAAGCGAAAAGAGATGATGAAAATTTCGCTCACGCGGCAGTTTGGGAATGGACAGGAAATGATGCTGAACCAACAAGACACAAAGAGGAACTGACTTTTGAAAACGTTCCACTAACTCAAAGAAGTTATAAGTAAGGAGAGAACCATGAGCGGAAATGGTAATGAAATAACAGTCCATTTAAAAGTATGGAGACAAAAAGATAGAAAAGACCAAGGTCATTTTGATGACTATACTCTAGATCATGTATCTCAAGATATGTCTTTTCTAGAAATGCTTGATGTTCTTAATAACAAACTCGTAAGAGAGGGAAAAGATCCTGTTGCTTTTGATCACGACTGTAGAGAAGGTATTTGTGGAATGTGCTCTCTTATGATTAATGGCCAGGCGCACGGGCCACAAAGAGCAACAACTACATGTCAGTTACATATGAGATCATTTAGTGATAATGAAACAATTGTCATTGAGCCTTGGAGAGCAAGTGCTTTCCCTGTCATGAAAGACTTAATGGTAGATAGATCAGCTTTTGATAAAATTATCGCAGCAGGTGGATATACATCTGTTAATGTTGGTAATGCTCAAGATGCTAATGCGATTCCTATTAAGAAAGAGAATGCAGATCTTGCGATGGATGCAGCAGCTTGTATTGGATGTGGTGCTTGTGTTGCCAGTTGTCCTAATGCATCTGCTATGCTTTTTGCATCTGCAAAAATTTCTCAAATGGCCCTTCTTCCACAAGGTCAAGTTGAAGCGAAAGAAAGAGCTTCAGCTATGGTTAAAAAGATGGATGAACTTGGATTTGGAAACTGTACTAATCATGCTGAATGTGAAGCGAGTTGTCCTAAAGATATTAATTTATCAAATATCGCTCGTATGAATAGAGAGTATTTCAAAGCTAAAGTAGACGGTAAATAGGCCAGTAAGTAAAAAGATAAAGGGCCAGAAATGGCCCTTTTTTTATAGTTAATTTTACAACAATTTAACTAACTTTTATTTAATTAAACCTTCATTTAAACTTCTCTAAAATCAGTTCACACACAAAATGCGGCAATTATCTCCAACATACTT
>CAYFHZ010000131.1:0-7483 GCA_964342535.1 uncultured Bacteriovoracaceae bacterium
TTAAGGTTAAAGAAAGTGGTGATATGAACCAGATTTCAAAGGATTTAAAGAAAATATTAGGAGATATACCTGTTCTTGGAATACATACATTTGGAGAGCAGGGAAATTTTTTTCAAGATAGTGAAAGTTATCACGGAAATTTAATGTTATCCGTTACATTCTTCATGGGATAAATATGGAAAATACTTATTTAAAAATAGAAGAATTACGTGAAGCTCTTTTTAACTTGGAGAGACTAAGGCAACAAGAAAAAGATCAATTAAATACAGCGGAAGCTATTGTAAAATGCTTAGAAGTTATATCATCATTTAATAATGATTCTGATGAAATCTTTTTGAAGTTAAATAATAATATTGAGAGAATAATACCTTTTGATGATGTCTATATTTTAAAGAAAAATCATAAAGAGAAACATTGTAGTATTTTGTATGGAAATAAGCAGGTTGATAAAATACAGAGTGTATTCTTATGTACCCAATTACAATTTCCTAGACATATAGTTGAACTACAAGGGTTTCATGGATTAGCACCAATCGTAAAATTAGGTGGTTCAGCGCTTCTTGTTCCTTTTGAGGTAAATGAGGAGGAATATGTACTTATCTATGCTAACAAGAGAAAAGCAGCCTTTAGAAAAAGACATTTGAAAATTGCGGTAGAAGTGTCTTCTATCTTTAAGCAGGCAATAGTGAATCACAACCTTGTTTCTAAGCTCGTTTACTCTGATAAGATGGTAAGTATTGCTGAATTTGCCAGTGGGTTGGCACACGAAATTAATAATCCTTTAACAGTGATAAATGCAAAGAATTATAATCTCTCACGTAAAAATGAAAAAGGAACTGTTACTTTTGAAGATATTGAAAAATGTACTCAATTAACCTTAAAGACGGTTGATCGTATCACAAAAATTATAAATGGATTAAGAAATGTCTCTCGTCGTGTGGAAAACGAAGATACCTTTGAATTGGTTCTTTTAAAAGATGTTTTTGATGATGTTATTAGTTTGTGTTTAGAGAAGTTTCAAAGGGAAAATATTGAATTGAATATAAATCTCGATAATGAAATCTTTTTAACAGAGGTTTATTCAGAAAGAATTCAACTCTCTCAAGTATTTCTAAACTTGTTAAATAATGCATTTGATGCAGCGAAGAGCCTTCCTCATGCATGGGTTAAAGTTACAGTGGAAGTGCAAGGGAGTAATTGTCTTGTTCGCTTCATTGATTGTGGAAGTGGTATTGAAGAAGATAAGCTTAATAATATTTTTAAAGTTTTTTATACTTCAAAGAAAATTGGAGAAGGAACTGGGTTGGGTTTATCAATTTCACAAGGTATAATGAAAAAACTAAAAGGTAATCTGAGTTATAGAAAATATATGGGAAATACTTGCTTTGAAGTATTGATTCCAATGGTTAAATAATCTCTTTTGTAAAACAATTAGTTATGATTTGTCTGCTCATTTTTGTGGCGCAATCAGATATTTCATTTTCGTAAAAACAACAACCTGAAGTATTTCTTCATCTAATTGCAAGTAAGTACACTGATGAGGTCAATCTATTTGACCTCCTCAAAATTTTAAAAACTTCAAACTTGTATCTTTTCTGGCAAGTTCATCTCGAATACCTTTTAGAAGGTAGATGAGTTGAGACTTTATTATGATCCAGTCTTCTTCTGTAACCTCGTCTTCCAAAGAAATATCGTTGAATTGAGGTGTAAATAGTTCTCTTATTTCAGTGACTGAACGGTGGATTTCAAAAGGTTTTCCTTTTAAATGCTCCCACAGGAGATGATATTTATACATGAGATTGAGTGACTTTATAAACTTAGATCCGATGAGGTCTGTTTTTTGCTTGAGAGACCTAAAGCGCATAAATTGCGTCGTTAAAAAGTGAATGGAGGCAAGTTGAATTTGGTCATAATTGACAATATATTTATATTGGATCGACTTTACAGAAAAAGCGTTCACTTGATGATTAAGAGGCTCTAATGGAAAGCGAAAAAGTGCCTTTGTGTTGAGAAGCTCATATAGTGCAATAGACATAAACCTTATACGAAATTTTGTTTGGTCATTTTCATATTTTCGAATAGAGTTTTTTAAGTTTTCTAATTGATTTAAGTAATTCTTTTTTAAGATTTTTTTATTAACAAGAATGATAATAAATATCTTTCCCGAGAATTGATCATTGTGTGGCTGGATAAGGGACGGATTCAGAATAAAGTCATCTATAAATTCTAATTGAAGTAAGCTTTTTAGGAATTTTATTAAGTTATAGTCAAATTGTTCGAATTGATATTCTTTTAGTTGAGTCTGGGGATACACATGATGAGTGATCGCTTTAAAATGTTCTTTTTCAAGGGACTTCTTAAGAAAAAATGCGAGGACAGGAAATCTATAGATTCGAGTACACTTTCTTTCCCAGCTTTTAGAAATTTGAATATAAAGAGGGGCAAAGCGATGGATATGGGTAAAGGCGGTATAGATGCTTTTTGTTTTTGCTCTTATGTTTTTAGGCTTTTTTATTCTTAATAAATAGTGGTCAATAGATCTAAATGAATGAAAAAGCATTGCAAAATGATCCTGCTTTCCCATGAGGAAGCGATAATCGTTTCTTCCCATTATTGATGGCCATGTAAATGTTTCTTTGGACTGATTTTGAATCAGATAACTTTTTATAACATCTGTTTTAATTTCAGCTTGTGTTAAAATAGGTATATAACTGGTATTTATAACGCTTTTTAGAAAAGAAGAGATGTGAATAAGATCTCGAAATTCATTAAGTACCGTTTTTGGATGAGAGTCATTATGAACAATAATAAGAAAGTTTAAATCACTCTGCCCAAAAATAAATTCTTTGGCATCCATTTTTGAAGTCAGTAAAATATCAATCACTTGGGAATTATTGATAAATTCTTTCTTTACTTGTTTAATCGCTGCTAAATAATATGCTTTTAAAATAAATTTAGTAAATGGCAGGTAAGAAATGATCTTAAGCCAAAATTGTAAAAATTTTTTCATCTATACTAATGTCTCTATTTTTTAAGCATTAGCAAAGAATAAAACTTTTTGCATTGTGTTTTGTGCGCATTGTTGGTTTTGAAAAAAGATTGCAAAAGTTGACGAATGTAAAAATTAGCTTTAATTCTTTAAAGTCTAGACCTTAAAAATGGAAAATATATGGATAAATATTTGGTTATAGTTGAGTCACCAACTAAAGCAAAAACAATTAGAAAATTTCTTCCTAAAAACTATATTGTTGAAGCAAGTATGGGACATGTTAGAGATCTTCCTCAATCAGCAAGTGATATACCTGCAAAATTAAAGAAAGAGGACTGGGCAAAATTAGGTGTAAACACAGAAAAAAACTTTGAACCTCTCTATATAATACCGAAAGGAAAGTCTAAAATAGTGACTGGCCTTAGAAAACATATGAAAGAATGCAAAGCTATCTATCTTGCAACCGATGAGGATCGTGAGGGAGAGAGTATTTCATGGCATTTGATGGAACTTTTAAAACCTAAAATACCTGTTAAGCGAATGGTTTTTCATGAGATTACGAAATCTGCTATTCAAAAAGCTCTGGATGACACTCGAGAATTAGATGAACAATTAGTTAGGGCACAAGAAGCGAGACGTATCCTTGATCGTCTTTATGGATACACATTATCCCCATTGATATGGAAAAAAATAGCTTATGGACTTAGTGCTGGTCGTGTTCAATCAACAGGACTACGTTTTATTGTTGAAAGAGAACGAGAAAGAAGAAAGTTTGTTAAGTCTGAGTATTGGGATTTAAAAGCTTCACTACAAGCAGATAAAAAAGATTTTGAAGCAAAGCTTACTTACGTAAGTGGCAAAAGAATTGCTTCAGGAAAAGACTTTGATCCTGAAACAGGAAAACTAACTAAGAAGGAAGCTTTTTTAGTTGATGAAAAGAAAGCTAAAGAACTTCAAGCAAAACTAGAATCTTCAGATTGGAAAGTAGTAAGTGTTGAGGAAAAAGAGTCTAAAACCCATCCGACAAAGCCATTTATTACATCATCTCTTCAAATGGAAGGTATCCGTAAGCTTGGCATGAGTGCTAAGCAAACCATGAGAACAGCTCAAAAATTATATGAAGAAGGTCTTATTACTTATATGAGAACAGATTCACCAAATCTTTCTCAAGAGGCGATTGCAGGTGCCAGAAGCTCGGTTGAGGATCTTTATGGTAAAGAATATTTATCAGATAAGCCAAGACAATATAATGCTAAAACAAAAGGTGCTCAGGAAGCCCACGAAGCTATTCGTCCAGCAGGATCTGAATTTAAACACCCAGATAAAACAGGTTTAACTGGTAAAGAAAAACAATTATACGAGTTGATTTGGAAAAGAACACTTGCTTCTCAGATGAAAGAAGCGACTAAAGCAAATATGGCCATTCGAATTGAAGTTGATGGTCATCAATTCAACGCAAATGGTTCAAGAATCGTTTTTCCAGGTTTCTTAAGAGTTTATGTTGAAGGTAGTGATGATCCAGATAAGGCGCTAGATGATAAGGAAGTCATTCTTCCAACGATGAAGGAAGGACAGAAAGTAGACTGTAGTTTTGTTGAAGCGCTTCCTCATGAAACTAAGCCTCCTGCAAGGTTTACAGAAGCTTCTTTAGTTCAAAGACTAGAAAAAGAAGGTGTTGGAAGACCGTCAACCTATGCTACAATTATTGGTACAATTCAAGATAGAGGCTACGTACGTAAAGAAGGGACTGCTTTAGTGCCATCATTTACGGGAATGGCCGTTATTCAATTATTAGAAAAGCACTTTGATAGTTTTGTTGATTACAGTTTCACCAGTGAAATGGAAGAAAAACTAGATATGATAGCTACTGGAGAAGTAGATTTCTTAAAGTACTTAAAAAGTTTTTATGGTGGAAAGAAAGGCTTAAAACAACAAGTAGAAGATAGAGAAAAATCGATTCAACCAGAAGAGTCACGTACGATACACCTAGAAGGTGTTAATGGTGTCGTTGATGTTAAAGTTGGTAGGTTTGGCCCTTATGTGATTAGTCACGGTAAAGGAAAAGATGAAATTCATGCTTCAATTCCTGAAGATATTGCTCCTGCAGATTTAAAAGATTCAGATATTGATGAATTAATTGAAATGAGTAAAAGAGGTCCCGAGCCTATAGGAACAGACCCTAAAACAGGAGAACCTATTTTTTGTCTTGTTGGACGATATGGCCCATATCTTCAGCTAGGAGAAGCGACAGAAGAGAATCCTAAACCTAGAAGAGCTTCTTTACCTAAAGGTATGACTCCTAAAACAATAGAAATGGATCAAGCATTAAAATTGCTATCTCTTCCACGAGATCTTGGTAACCACCCAGAAACAGGTAAGCCTGTTCAGGCAAATAACGGTAAATTTGGTCCATATGTTATGCATGATGGAGAATTTAGGTCTCTGAAAAAAGAAGATGATGTTTATACCGTCAAGCTTGATAGAGCTCTTGAGATCCTTGCCATGCCTAAATTTGGACGAGGTGGGACAGTTATTACAGATTTTGGAAAAATAGAATCCCTTAAGAAGTCGGTTAAAATTTTAGATGGAAAGTATGGAATTTATATAAAAGCAGGAACAAAGAATATTTCAATGCCAGATGAGTATAAGAGTGAAGACAAAGCAAAAAGCTTAACTGAAAAGCAAGTTGTGGAAATTGTTAAAAAGAATAGTAAGTAATAGAGTAAATTATGCAAATTTAATATTGACTTATTTGCTTATAGATATTAAATTTCATCTTACTTTTTTTATTACAGACGAATTAAATAGGATATAAATTATGAAAAAAGACATTCATCCAGAATACAGAGACGTACTATTTCACGATATTTCTGTAGATTTTAAAGTTGTTACAGGTTCAACAATTGCAGCAAAAGAAACAATTGAGCACGAAGGAAAAACTCTTCCATACGTAAAGATTGATATCTCATCTGCTTCTCACCCGTTCTACACTGGTACTCAGAAAATCCTTGATACTGAAGGAAGAGTTGAAAAATTCAACAAAAAATTCAGAACAAGAAAAATCAGATAGTTTTAAATTTAAGATTTTTATATTTAAACCCCAGATAAATCTGGGGTTTTTTTGTTTGTAATGAAGTAAAAAATATCAATTTCTCTTGTGTAAAGAAATATTAAGTGCTACAAGCTCTCAAAAGAGAGAATACACACATGAAGAAGAAGATTATTTTAACGTTAGCATTGGGACTTATTATATCCAATGCACATGCCTACAAAACACCAGTTTGTGGGGAATTTAAGTACTCTGAAGCTGAAGCTAAATTATCCTTGGCCAGAGAGCTATTCATTGCTGCTGATGAAGAAGGCCTTTATAAGGTCGGAGAAGTATATGAGCAGTATAATGACGAGGATATGATTCGTTTTTGCCAAATGACTCAAACATTAGATGAGTTCGATGAAAATTTAAAATAAACTTTTAATTGTCCTGCAGAAGAAGACCTTCTAGGATCTTAATAGGCATATTTCCAGCTTGCAGATATTCTTGATGAAATTCGTAATCGGTTTTATCTTTAAATTTTTCCTGATATTTTGCTTTGAGCTCCCAAACTAAGAAATTACCGGTAAGGTAGGATAGAGGATATGCTCTTTCTTGTGAGTACCAATTAAGTTCACCTTGAACTCTATCATCAACAAAGCCTGTTACTGCTTTTAAAAGATTTCCTGCACATATAAAGGGATCATTGCTACTTAGGTCACATGTTATACCAATATCCAAATACTTTTTGTTACCGCTCATAAAATAGAGATCTATCGCCACACGAGCTCCAATTCTAGCGATATCTCTTTTGGTAATAAAGCGAATTTCATCAGCAAGTTCAGAGGCGTAGCCTATATCAAGCATATAGTCCTCAAGCATTGTGGTCCATCCCTCTGAAAGGTCATTCGCATTGAAAATTTTTCGGATAAGTGAGGAATGTTGAGAGGCCCAAGAAAATTGTAAATGATGTCCAGGGATTCCTTCATGAATCATCATACTAGGAATTGATATTTCCGTATGTTCGTCTAGCAAGTTCTTAGATAGTGTTAAATACACAATTGATTTTTTAACACCAGATTTTAAAGGAAGAGGAGGAAGCATAGCTCCTGCAGGTATGCTTGGAACCATAAAACTAGGAGTTTGTATAATATCCATCTTTTGTTCTAGGTTTAATGGGAAAAGGTTTTTTTGAGATATATATTGTAATATTTTTTCAGTTTCTATTTTATAGCGGTTTAGGATATAGCTAAAATCATCAGTATCTTGTTTTACTTTATATTTTTGAGCTAAAAATGTTTGTAATTCTTCAGTGCTTGTGGATTGATCAAGTTGATATTTCGAAATGAGCTTTTGTTTTAACGCGTTCACATCGTTTTGATTTTTTAAAGTAAAGTTAGTGGCAATTTTATGAAGTTTTTCAGCAGAGAGGTCAATTCCTTTACTTGCAATAACGGTCTGCA
>CAYFHZ010000132.1:0-7463 GCA_964342535.1 uncultured Bacteriovoracaceae bacterium
TGCTTTTAAGGAGCATAGAGGTAGTGTTTATGGATCAACAATCAATATTGATGGGAGGTCTGCATTTTATGTTGATGACACTATAGAGCGAGCAAAACTTTTTATTGAATTAGTACAATCAGGTGCATTTAACTAAATATATCTGGCCCTCTTTTATACTAAGAGGGCTTTTTTTACGACGTTACTTATTACAAGGTTAATGCAAAAAAAGGTTTTAAAAAATTATAAGAAGCTGATTTTTTTTAAAGAGAGAATGTGTTTTCAAGTATTTAATCTAGTTGAATGATTTAAGGAGTGTAAAAAATTTAGAATTCATATAGTTCCAATACGTTTTGAGCTAAATTAAAGTCTCTCTTGAACATAACTTTTGGCGAGCAAAATTATGAAAAATACTACTCATTTTAGAAGTCGGATTCTTTGCTTTTTTACATTTTGTTCCGGAGTATTATTTTCGAACTCTATATTTGCAGTTCCTCTATTTGATGAGAGTTCTATTTTAGAAATTATACTTCAGTATGATATAACTAAGCTGCAAGTAGATAAGGAGCACTTAAGAAAGTCAGGACTTAATGGGATTATAAAAGACGTTAAGACTCAAAAAGAGTATCTTGTAGAAGTTTTATCTAGGGGGAAAGGTTCATTTGATTGCCAACAGCCACAATTAAAAATTAAATTTGATAAAAAAATACAAAAAAATCAGTTTTTACAAATATAAAAAAAAATAAGCTATTTACTGTAGGTACTTGTTTAGAAAACATAACTGATGAGTTTCAAGACAAGAAAATCATAACTAATTACCTCATTTATAAACTCTATGAAGAGATGACTGATTATAGTTTTAAAACGAGGCTCTTTAAAATTCATTATGTCGATTCTAGTGGCAATATTTCTGATTATGTTCAATATGGATTTTTTCTTGAGCCTAAAAAACATATTGAGATGAGGTTAGGTCTTAAAAATATTGATGTGGTTGATCTTTTAACAATGAAAGATAAAATTATTCCTTTGTTAGATACTAAAGTTTTAAGTCTTGTAAATGCCTTTGAACTTATGATTGCTAATTATGATTATGCCATTTCAGGTATGTTTTCACATATTATTAATGATCATGGATATGGCGTATACTATGGTGAAAAAAATTCTAAAATTTTTCAAGATAATAGTGGAAACATGGTTCCATTTATATATGATTTTGATTTTTCACGTTTTGGATTCAATAACTCAATTTGTAACATTAATTTTACTTTTTTTTTCGAAAATTACGATTATAACACAGACTGCTCGGTTGAAAGCTTAGTAAAAATACTTAATAGAGACCTAGAGATGTTTCATTACAAATACGATTTTCAAAAGAATCTAAAGGTATTAATTGAAGGTCTAACTCAATGGAAACTTAAAAATGAAGATCTTATTTCTTTTATCGGGGCAGATTATAAATTAGGTGTTCAAAATTTTATTAAAGCTCTAAAGTTTAAAGCACAATCATTTTAAGATCTAGATAATATTAATGATATCATCAATACTTGTGACATGAACTCCGACCGCGGTGTCTCTCATTATTTTTTCTCTGACTTTAGCTGCTTCTTGATACTCCGGCCTTGCCCATGCTTTTTTCATGTCTTCTTCTGAATCAAAACTTATAATCGTGACTCCATCAATAGGATCTTCAGCATCATCTTTTCTTCTATCACTTAGGTGATATTGTTGGTACGACTTAACCTCTGGAAGAAGTCTATACATTGGGCCGTATTCTTCTTTCCAAATACGTCTAAAATCTTCTGTTGAAATATCATTTTTTTTTCGAACAACGACTAAAATAGTAAACATACTAGATCCTTTTTTAAGATCTTATTAACCATGATTTGCTGTTCTTATTCAAATTTGATACTTTTTTTATATGAAATTAATTGGATCAACGACATCACCATTTGTTCGAAAAGTAAGATTACTGTTAGAAGGTCAAGACTATGAATTTGAAACCCTTAAGGCATTAAGTCCTGAAGGAGTTAAGAAATTAGAATCATATGGCCCTGTGAGAAGGATTCCTATTTTGATAGATGGCGAAAAGGTCATTTTTGATTCTTCATTAATTAGTGAGTATTTACTGGCAAAGAAATCTATTGTCCTTTCACTTGATGAAAAATTAACTCTAAAACTTATTGATGAGTTATGTGATGCAGGAATTATTTTATTTCAACAAAAACTGTGGGAAATAGATCCTCTGTGGGAAAATGAATTTTCAAAACGTACCGATGCTAGGGCCAATGCTATTCTAGATCAACTTGAGCAATATGCAGCAAATGACAGTTTTACTCAATTGCAAAAAGATTGGCTATTTTGTGTCTTAGACTGGATTAATTTAAGACAGGTTTTCGATTGGACTTTAAGATCTAACCTTCTAAGTCTTTACAAAAAACTAGAACAGTCAGACAAATATACCTCTACTCGTCCTGAGTAGAATTATTCTTTAAAGAAAATATAAGACTTTAATTTAGATTTTTGCTACAAATAGTATTATTTTGTAAAAGAGAGTCATCTATGAAATTAGGGATTATTTCCAGGGAACCAAATAATTATAGCACCAAAAGATTAGTACAAGCTGCAAAAAGTCGTGGCCATACAGTTCAAGTTTTAGATGCGTTAAAGTTTGCTCTTGATTTAGAGGAAGAAACCCCAGACCTTTATTATAAGCAAAGACGTTTACCACATTTTGATGCCATTATTCCAAGGGTAGGAACTTCAATAACTTACTATGGAACAGCAGTTGTAAGACAGTTCCAGCAAATGAATGTTTTTTCTCCAAACTCAGCAGATGGTATTTTAAACTCAAGAGATAAATTAAGAAGTCTTCAAATATTAAGTCGTCATAAAATTGGAATTCCTCCTACTACTTTTGTGCGAGACAAACTCGATGTACTTCCAGCAATTGATAGAGTCGGTGGTGCTCCTGTTATCATTAAACTTCTTGAGGGGACTCAAGGCATTGGTGTTCTCCTTGCTCATACTTTAGAGATGGCAACTTCAATAATTGAGCTATTACAAAGTCAAAAACAAAATGTTTTGATCCAAAAATTTGTCTCAGAAAGTAAAGGGAAGGATATTAGAGCTATTGTTGTTGGTGATCAAGTCGTCGCATCTATGCGAAGAGTTGCCCAAGGTCAAGAGTTTCGAAGTAATGTTCATCGTGGTGGTAGGACTGAAATGGTTGAACTTTCTGATGAGTACAAAGAAACTGCAATCAAAGCATCTAAACTGATGGGACTTGGTATTTCTGGTGTTGATATGTTAGAGGGAAAAGATGGACCGCAAATTATGGAAATTAACTCATCTCCAGGACTTGAAGGAATTGAAGGCTGTACTAAATTAGATGTTGCTGGCTCTTTTATTGACTACATCGCCAGTCGAGTAGATTTTCCTGAAATTGATTTAAGAGAGAAGCTCACAATTAGTAAGGGCTATGGTGTCGCAGAAATTCATATTCCAAAAAAATCTGAATACGTAGGAAAGTCGATTATAGACTCAGGTTTAAGAGAAAAAGATATTAATGCCTTATCCTTACATCGAAGTGGTAAGGTTATTCCTAATCCCAAAGGTGAAAGGGTTATTGAGGCAAATGATAAAATTGTTTGTTTTGGAAAAATGGAATCAATTAAAGAACTTATTCCAGAGAAAGTCAAAAAAAGAAGACGTCCAAAGCTTAAAAAATTAACTAAACAAGATATCGCAAATGTTGCTGAGGGGTAGACCACATGTCTAAGAATGGCCATAAAGATCCAAAAATTTTAAAAATAGGAGATCATCTTATTCCCAGAGGGGAAAGAAAAACTGTCCTACTTGAGTCGGCTGCACTCTATGATTATACAAAGCTTTCAGTACCTGTTGAAGTCATTCGAGGAAATGAACCTGGTCCTACACTCTTTATAAGTGCTGCAATTCATGGCGATGAAATTAATGGTGTTGAAGTCATTAGACGTCTTATGAGAAAAGCATTTTTAAAAAATATTAAAGGTACACTTATACTTGTACCCATTGTAAATGTTTTTGGTTTTAATTATAAATCACGATATTTACCAGATAGAAGAGATCTGAATAGATCATTTCCTGGTTCAAGGCGTGGGTCTTTAGCAAGTAGACTTGCATATGTATTTATGAAAGAGATTGTAAATAAATCGACTCATGGAATTGATCTACATACAGGTGCACTTCATAGGACTAATTTGCCTCAGATTAGAGCTTGTCTTGATCACCATGAAACAAAAGAATTAGCAAAAGCTTTTGGGGTTCCTGTTGTAATTGATTCTAGTCTAAGAGATAAAAGTTTAAGAGAAGCTGCACGAAAAAAAAATGTGGCCATGTTACTATTTGAAGGTGGCCAGGCCTTAAGATTTGAAGAGTCGGTTATTAACTCAGCTCTTAGAGGTTGTATTTCAGTTATGCATAATATAGGTATGATTGAAAAATCACTTGTTGGAAAAAAACATTTAAATCCTTCTAATATCTATATTGCGAAGTCAAGTTATTGGACTAGGGCACCTCAAAGTGGAGCCTTTGTGGCCAAGAAAAAAATAGGTGAAAAAATTAGGGAGGGAGATGTCCTTGCTATTATCTCTGATCCATTTGGTAAAAATGAAATGCGTGTTTTAGCGGAAGAAGATGGTATTTTGATTGGAAGTGCACTTCTACCTCTTGTTAATCAAGGGGATGCTATGTTTCATGTGGCCATTTTTAACGATTCTACTAAGGTTAAATCAGCTCTAGATATGAACCCCATTCTTTAATATTGGAGATCTATGAAATTTTTAATACCCATATTATTTTTTATTTCAAGTTGCTCATTTTTAGTTGCAATTAACTATGGAAATTTTTTAACTGATCCTCTTTGGCTTGTTGTAAAACCTGAAGAATCTCAATATAAAGTGAAAATAAATTGGTCTGAATCAGATAAAAACCCAAGTGACAAAGTTGAGTTAGATTTTCCTGAGAATAATTGTCCAAGCAATATTCAAATTGATACATCTAAATGTTCTATTATTTCAGAATTTCAACCCTGTGATCTTATTATCAACTACCATGTAAAAGCGGACGATAAATTTGAATGTGAACTTATCATTCAAAGTACGCCTTTTTATAGAAGTGAATTTACTATAAGAACTAAAAACAACTAATTATTTGAAATATTTACATGGGACAATGCCTTGGCGCACTTTGTAGTCAAAATACTTGTGATGGCCTATTCTTATTGCTATAAATTCTCCCATGGAAGTTAATGAATCATTTTATTTATCAAAGCTTAAGCAGGAGTTTTCTCGCAGACAACGAGTAAACAGCAGTTATTCTTTGAGAGCATTTGCAAAAGATTTAGAAATTGATTCATCAAATATGAGTGCTATTTTAAAGAAAAAAAGAGGATTACCTAGTCATCGCGCTGAGAGAATGGCCGATCTTTTAAAACTTTCACCTAAAGAAGCCGCTTTCTTTATAATGAGTACTTACAGAAAAAAAATGTCTTTAGATAAGATAAATATACCAAGTTCACATGAAGCCAAAAAAATCCTACTTGATGATACGTATTACCAAATTATAGCTGAGTGGGAGCACTATGCTGTGCTGCAACTTATGAAAACATTTGATTTTGAGTCTTGTCCTGACTGGATTGCAAGACGCTTAAATATTTCAATTAATCGTTCAGAAGTTGTTATAAATAACTTAATTCAACTTGGTTTTATTGGGAAAAATGAGAATGGATTTTATCGAAAAGTTGCAAATCTTGAGACGTCAGAAGATGTAGAATCAAAAGCCTTGCAAACATCTCACATAGATACTATTGAAATTGCAAAAGAAAAAATAGAAACAGTAGATGTTAAATTAAGAGATTTTAGCTCTATGACCATGGCCATAGACCCTGATAAAATACCAGAGGCCAAAGCAATTATTCGAGAATTTCAAGATAAATTATATGCCTTAATGACAACAGATAAGGCTTCAGAAGTTTATATATATAACTGTCAATTATTTCCAGTATCAAATCGGGAGAATACATGAAAAATATTTTATTAATTTTAGTCCTTTTAAAAATAACATATTCATTTGCTAGTGACCGTAAAGGTAATGGTGGTGATGCTATCGTATGTAGAGAAAATGGAAAAATTACCGACGTACTTTTCTATGACTTATATGAAGCACAAGAAAAAAGAGGTGTGTTTCCAAATATAGGTGATAATTCTGAAGATTATAAAATTAAAGTAGAAAGAATTTTAAATAGAATAAAATCGAAAGACCCATTTAGGGCAGCTCTATATCAGAGTTGGTGGGATACCTTTTTAGATCCTGAAGTTACTTATTTTTCTGAAAATGTTTTAAATGATATCCCTGATGCTGGTGATACCATTATACCTCAAGGTTGTGAGTTAGAACAATTTGTACAATTTCATCATGATATTTTACCTGGGGAGAGACAGTTTTACGTTAGGTCTGATTTATGGAGTGAAATGGATAATATTAATAAGGCGGCAATGGTTATTCATGAATTCATTTATAGAGAACTAAGTTTTCATAATGGAAATTTCCCTCAAGTCGATTCAAGAAAAGCTAGGTATTTTAATAGTTCTTTATTTGCACTTTCCGATACACCAACAGATAAAGATTATTTTCTACCTTTGTTTTATTCAGGTTTTGAAAAAAGTATTCAAGAAAAATATAACTATCTTTTTTATTACCTTAATGAATATAATCATCTTGGTAATTATCAAGAAAAATATTCGTTTATGCCAGAATTCTCAGCTAGTGGAAAACTTTTATCTTTTACACCGGAGTTTAAAAATAATTGTTCTTATAATTATTATTCTTTTAAACTATATTCATATAATATTAGAATTTCAACGACAAAGTCTCTTGATCGTGGCCGATGTTTTACTAATTTTAAATTTTATTTAAATAAGGAAGGTAAAATATCAAAAATTAAAGAACACAATTTTAGATACTTTAATGCAGATATTTCTCTAGGTTTAGAGTCATCAATGTTTAAACTACATAAAGAATTTTTTGAAATACAATTTGATGAAAATGGGGTTGTACAAAAAATTATTGGAAAAGAGAATACTAGAATTTCTTTGCTGGATGCAATACCGTTTGTTATGGAATTATATTCACCAATAGGTATCTTTAATTTTCACAAGGGAAATATAGTAGGCGAATATAGAATGCTCTACAAAGATGAACCTTATCCTTTGGTTTTAAATGGCATCGAGCTTGATGGTGTTTTTTCGAAAATAGGACCATCTCTTGCTAAATCATTAAGATATACAATTTTTATAAGTAAAGATTCAACTATAGAGAAAATTTGCCTTCATAATCTTAAGAAATGTTTTACAAGTGGAGATGAGTATAACATTTTGTTTAAAGATATTAACCAAGTTTTAAACACCGAGTTGCTTACATCTAGCAGGTATAATGCAGATGCCTCA
>CAYFHZ010000133.1:0-7380 GCA_964342535.1 uncultured Bacteriovoracaceae bacterium
TCTTCAAGGTCATTAACTTCATCAATTAGCTCTAATTCGTCCGAGCAATCAGCTAGAATGTCTTTTACTATTTTCTTCAACTTCATCTGTATTGGCCATCGTAGTATCTTGTTCTGTGTTTGTATTACTATTACCGATAGTTTTGTATACTATATTGTCATCTTCAACAATAACAATATCCATACTTTCATTTATCAGCTGAACAGTTGAATCATTTTCTCCTGAATCACGGTTTTGAGATACCGACTTATCTTCACTCGCTTTATTCGAACTTAGTTTCTCATTCGTTGCTTCGGGTTCCACACAACTGATAAGAGTCGCGAGGAGAAGGATGTTAAGATAGAATTTCATAATATAGTTCCAATTATTCAATTTCACAGTTTACAACCCAATTTGAAGACTGGGATACCTTTAATTGAGTTACACGTTTCCCACTTTTTAACACAAGAACGCACTTCCTAAGTTCTTCCATTGCAGACAAATCAATTTCATTTGGAGCAACAAGCATGATATTAAATGCTTTGCTAGAGCTCAAACCTTTAAGAGAAATAGAGTGTACTATACTAGAACCTGAATCTTCACTAGTAGGATAACTTTTTTCTGTTGTAAATCTTGCAGCTGCGAGATCTCCTTTTGCTACAGATTTATGATTTAAGGATGAACATGGATCTGTAGAACGTGCTTCACTAATTAGTGAAGGGAATATGGCATACACAGTATAGATCAATTAGTGAAGTCCTTATTTACAACGAAAAGTTTAAGTTAAGTCAGTTTTAAGTCGTTTACTCAAAATAACTTTCTGGTTAATGACATCTCTAAAGGATCGACCGTATAAGGTGGGAAAGTGGGGAAATTGGTCAACCCCAGGGCCATTCGCTCTTTTTTTAGTTTACAGTTCAACAGATAGTAGGGGCTTTATTGGCTTTAGGTGTGTTTTTCGTCCTTGAGTTTTAATTTCAACTGTTATTTCAATAAGATATATGTTATTTCTATCATAAAAAAAATGAATAGGAGTCAATATATGTCTACACGCGTGCGCTTTGCGCCATCACCTACAGGAAACCTTCATATAGGAGGTGCCAGAACAGCTTTGTATAATTATATTTTCGCTAAAGCTACAGGTGGAAAATATATTCTTCGAATTGAAGATACTGATCTGGAAAGAAGCACGAAAGAATTTGAAATGTCACAGATTGAAGATATGAAATGGCTAGGTCTTACTCATGATGAAGGTCCTGGAGTTGGTGGGGAATTTGGACCTTATCACCAGTCTGAGCGTATGAAAATTTATCAAGAATATGCGGACAAACTTTTAGGAGAAGGAAAAGCTTTCTATGATTTTTGTACAGAAGCTGAGTTAGAAGAAATGTCTCGTCGTAATAAAGAGGAAGGAACGCCACCTTATACCGGAAAATGGAAAGAACCAGAGCACTGGGCTGAAGCAAAAGCAAAAATAAGCGCAGGTGAAAAAGCGCCGATTAGATTTCTTGTTCCTGATAAAGATATTTCTTTTACTGATCATGTAAGGGGTCAAGTAAAATTTCCTAAAGGTATGGTCGGTGATTTTGTTATAATGAGATCTAATGGAATGCCAACATATAATTTTTGCAATGTTGTTGATGACTATCTTCATAAAATAACTCATGTTATTAGAGGGGAAGATCATGTTAATAATACATTAAGGCAAGTCATGGTGTATGAGGCCATAGGGGCTCAAGTTCCAGAGTTTGCGCACGTATCACTTCTTATTGGGGAAGATCGTCAAAAATTATCCAAACGTCATGGTGCTACTTCAGTTAAGCAGTATCGTGAACTTGGATATCTTCCAGAGGCACTTGCAAATTATTTATGTTTACTTGGTTGGTCTCATCCAGAAGAAAAAGATGTCTTTACGATCCAAGATATTTCAAAACCTGAAATTTTTAATCTTGATAGGTTTAGTAAATCTCATGCAGTATACGATATAGAGAAATTAAAATATATAAATGGACAGCATATTAAGGCCCTTGAAGTTAATGAGCTTGCTAAGAGAGCAGAAGCTTTTATTGAACAAGATAGTTTTTATTTTAAGCAAACACAAGAATGGCAACAAGCTTTTATTTCATTATATCAAGACAAAGTTCATCTACTTACAGATTTTAATGAATATTTAAAAGAAGTTTTGCATGAAAGATTTGAGTCAACTGCTGAGTTATCTGAAATTCTTTCTTGGGAAACTACTCCTGCGATCAAAGAATACTTAGCTGAGCAATTGAATTCAGTAACAGATACTTTTGTAACAGCAGAATTATTTTCGAATTGGATGGATTTTTGTAAAAAAGAACTTAAAATAAAAGGTAAGCCACTTTTTATGGGATTTAGAGGAGTCTTGACAGGGCAAAACCATGGAGCTGATTTAAAAGTTCTTATTCCTCTTACTCCGGTGGAAGTACTAAAGAAAAGAATAGCTAGCTTATAGGATTTAAAATGGAAAACAGAGTACCTACGAATAAAAAAGAACACAGAAATTTTATTGAAAATATCATCGCTGAAGATCTTGATAAAGGGACACACGATGGTTGGGTTATTACTCGTTTTCCGCCTGAACCTAATGGTTATCTTCATATTGGTCATGCGAAGGCCATATGTCTTAATTACGGCCTGGCCTGGAATAATGCTCCTAAATCAAAATTTCATTTAAGATTTGATGATACGAACCCAGAAAAAGAAGATACGGAGTATGTTGACTCAATTAAAGAAGACGTAAGTTGGCTTGGAGCTGAGTGGGGTGAAAATCTTTTTTACTCCTCAAATTATTTTCAAAAACTATATGACTACGCTGTTGAGCTAATCAATAAAGGTCTTGCTTATGTTGATGATCAAACGCCAGATGAAATAGCTGCGAATAGAGGATCATTTGAAAAACCAGGTGTAAATTCTCCATTTAGAAATAGAAGTGTTGAAGAAAATTTAAAATTATTCGAAGATATGAAAAATGGAAAATTCAATGATGGTGAAAAAGTACTTAGGGCCAAAGTCGATATGGGATCATCATTTATGTGTATGCGTGATCCCATCATGTATCGAATAAAGCACGTTGCACATCATAGAACAGGAAATGAGTGGTGTATTTACCCTATGTATGATTACACACATGGTCTCAGTGATGCTATAGAAGGAATTACTCATTCTCTTTGTACTTTAGAGTTCCAAGATAATAGAAGGATTTATGATTGGTTTGTGGAGAATGTTTCAGCTCCTTCAAGACCTCATCAATATGAGTCAGCACGACTTAATTTAGACTACACTGTTATGAGTAAAAGAAAACTTTTACAACTTGTAGAGGAAAAATATGTGGATGGTTGGGATGATCCTAGAATGCCGACCATCTCAGGTGTGAGAAGAAGAGGTTATCCTGCTGCTGGTATTCGTAACTTTATGGAGCAGATAGGAGTTGGAAAACAAGATAATGTGATTGAACTTTCTATTCTAGAATCAAATGTTCGTGATGAATTAAACAAGACAACAAAGAGATGTTTAGGTGTTTTAGAGCCGATAAAAGTGACTATTACAAATTGGGAAGGTGAAGAGCAAGAAATAGATGCTCCATTTCATCCTCAGGACGAAAGCTTTGGCTCCCGAAAAATTAATTTTGGCCAAGAACTTTATATTGATGCTTCTGATTTTCTAGAAGATCCTCCTAGTCCTAAAAAATGGTTTAGATTAGGTCCTGGTAGATCAGTTCGACTTCGTTATGGATATGTCATTACTTGTGATGATTTCGTAAAAGAAGGTGATAAAATTGTAGAGTTAAAATGTACTTATCATAAAGATTCATTTGGAGGAGCACAACCAGCAGCTCTTGAGAAGAAAGTTAAAGGAATTATTCATTGGGTTAATGCAAAAGATGCAAAAGATGTTGAAGTAAGATTATATGATAGGCTCTTTAAACATGAAAATCCTGCAACAGCTGAAAATTTCTTAAATGAAATTAATCCAAATTCATTAGAAATAATTACAGCTAAGGTAGAACCTTTTTTATCAAAAACATCTCAAGGTGAGCAATTTCAATTTGAGAGAATGGGATACTTTACTGTTGATTCAAAATTATCTTCAGCTGGAAAGCCAGTCTATAATAGAACGGTAAGTTTAAAAGACAATTGGTCCAAAAAATAATCATTTATTCTAAAGAGTGAGTTTTTAAAAACTCTTTATAAAGGCCAATACTATTATATCTGTTGGCCTTATTTTTCATTCTTTTAATTAGATAAAATCCAACAAAGACTGCTATAGGTAAAGTTACATAAATGATAATTTGTATAGAACCAATAATGTAGATGAATATACCTGGATTGATCATGAAAAAAATTGTTCTAAAAATATCATATATCACACCCCATTTTTTCTCATGCTCTTTAAGTCCAATATTATTAAAATAATCGAGCTTGAGATAAGGGTCATTTTTTCTTAAATATTGCGGATAAAGTTTCTCTAATTTCTCTGCCCGTTTGAGATAATGTCTATATCTCAAATAGGGAAGTCCCAGTAGGAAAAAGAGATAATATATCCAAAATATAATTCCAAGAGCAGGTATATAGCCTCCATCATTGTAAAAAAACCATTCCTGTGACAAAAATTGATTTGTTAACTGCTCAGGAAAATACTGATCATCTTTTAAAAGTTCTATGAAATTTTTGGTAGTATCAATAATTGCAAAGCTAAGATTTTCTTGTCTTAAGTGTGGGTGAATAACGAGTTCTTGAAGTTTTTGTAGCTTAAAATGTGAAACTTTATTTTTTAGATCCTCTGTTAATAAAACTGAAGATTTAGCATTTTCGATAGAAAAAAGAATGACGATCGAATTACTTTTTTTTGATACGAGTGATTGCCCTTTTTCTGTTAATTTTTGTTCATTTATATTTTCAAAAAGGTAGAAGAAGTATTGAATATCTGTATCGATATGAGAAAAGAAATTATTTATTTCTCCTCTGTGTTCTGCTGTTAAAAGATGCTCTGGGTCTAGGATGATATATGATATGTTTTTGGCAAAAACTTGATGATTCAGTAATAATACTAAAAAGAATAACCATTTCATTTATTGCCTTTGTTATTATATTTGATAACAAACTTATTAAATTCGTTATAATCTTGATATTTTTTACCACTTTTTTTGATGAACAGAATCATCACACCGGTAAACAAAGTAAAAAAGATAAGTGGAAAAATGAGCGTTACATTCGCCGCTATAACATAAATAAAAATACCTGGATTTACAGTTAGAAATAATGATATAAAAAGCCTGGTGTGAGATATAAAAAGTGATTGCTCTAGGTGGAGATCTTCTACAACAGAGTATCTTTTATCACTTTGTTCCAGTTTTTTTGCTTTATATTTCCAATAAAAATAGCGTATGTAGATATAGCCCCAAAGCCAAAATAAAAAATAAATATAGAAAACAAAGCCTTGAGTTGTTTTAAAACCATTATCAATAGTTTCTTTTATTGCATCTTCATAAACCCGAATATCAGAGAGCGGACTAATCGCAGTATCAATTGCAAGTAAAATTCCTTCTTTTAATTTACCCTGTTTGATTTTTGGACGTAATATTTTTTCAAAAATAAATGTTTCTTTAAGTGAAGGGACCTTAAGTTGATTACTAGTAACAAATACGATTTTGTCTTTTTTGGGAGATATAACGAGTAAAATACTTTTATTATATCGATTTAATTCTAATGTTGAGAATGCTTTTTCACTAAACTGATTTAATGATAAATTATGAAGTGATTTAACGATATACACCGCCGCTTGAGTCTCTTTATCGGATTTCAATGATATAAAATTTTGATTTATTTCACTAAGATCACTTAATGATAATTCAGATGTTTCTGAAATGATATATGGATATGGACTTGAAGTTGTCTTTGCAATTAAAGTACCTGAAATGAGAAATAATATTATAAGCTTAATCACTATAAGTTATCTTCATATTCTATTTTGTTTTTAACTTTTACAAATTTTTTACCAACAGAAATCTCAATTTTATAATGAACAGTATTAAATGTTCCTAAATCAATGAGTTCTGCTTTAGTTGATTTAAGATCGGGATATGATTTTTTAAATTGTCCTTTTTTATGTTCCCCTGCTTGATCAATGAAATCGTAATCTATTTGTATTGCTCTCTCCCGGGGATTAAGAATTTTTACATTTGTAAGAAAACCAACATTATAAGTTTCAACACTATGATCTAAGTTAAGTACTTTAAAGGGGATATAGTCTGCAAATTCTTTTGAGTGCTGATCAGTTTTATCAAAGTAAAGATAATGCTCTTTACTTGGAAGATAATAAGATTCAAATTTAGGCTTTATATACTTTTGAAAGTTTTCGACTTCGATTGGAGCATAAAAGCGATTTTGAGAGGAAACTTTATAATAAAGAATGTGTTTTCCTCTAGATATTTCCTCTTCTATCTCTTTGTAATTCTTATCTATATCTTTAAGATGAATAACATTTTTCTCATCTAAAACGAGATTACCATAAGGAGGATTTTCAATATAAAGAGAGGGGTGAAAGAAAAATTTATTAAAGAGAAATAATATGAAAATAGTTAATAAAAGACCGACGACTTTTTGATATGAGAAAAACTTCTTTTTCATTTGAGTCGGTTTGTGAGGAAGCTGAGATTTCATAAAAAGTATTTCAAAAATTTCAAATTCTTCTTTAAGCCCTTTAACTTTTATATTTCCATGGGAGTGAACTCTGTATGTTTCATTTTTTATTTGTGTTCTTGCTGATTCAATTACCGATGTTGTGGCGAGTATTTGTCCACCATCTGCAAGTGCTTCCACACGACTAGCTTTATTCACATGTCCCCCAAAGATGTCAGGACCAATTTTGTTTTCAACAGTAACTTGTCCTAAGTGCAAGCCCATTCTTACTTTTAACGGAAATTGATGTGCTTCATACATTTGTAGAAAAATTCTTTGTATTTTGGAGCTTACTTCTATTGCTTTAGACGGTTCGGAGAATATGGCCATCACGGAATCTCCAATATATTTTATAATTTTTCCACCACCACTTCCTTCAATTTCATTTTTCATAATGTTATCGTGAGTCGAGCGCATTTGTGCGGTTTTTTCATCCCCAAATTCATCTGTATAGGCAGTAAAACCTTGAATATCAGTAAACAAGATAGTGAGTACAGATGTCTTAGACTCTTTTAAAAAGTCATCAATAACGAGTATTTCAGGGGCTTTTAGTAGTAGGTCGCGATTACTATTTTTCATAATGCTCATTTTTGTAAATATTTGATAATATGAATGTTTTCTTATCGGTATAAATTGATTTTAGTGAAGCTTTTAGTAGATAAATTAAGTATAAGTAGCAAAAAACTACACCAACATT
>CAYFHZ010000134.1:0-7375 GCA_964342535.1 uncultured Bacteriovoracaceae bacterium
GCCCCCGTTAATGTTTGAACTTGAAATAGCTCTAATGCATACGCTTTTGTTAGTAAACCTAGTCCAGATAAAGATTCTTCCAACTTAGAATTTAGGGAGGCTAAATTATGGCCAAACCATGAATTTTTACCTGGTGTAGGTATTGCGATATACATACTTAGTGGAAAATAACCTGTCTGAGTAGTACCACATCTTGCTTGGTCATTTTTAGATAAATGATTCGTATTAATCATAAAACCAAATATAAATCCAGGCATCATAGCACAATCAAAAAGAACCCATTTCTCCATACTCATCCCCTGATCTCCAAAACTTAATTGATCCATTTTAATAATAGCGTCAATAAATTCTGCAGAATCTTGTTTTAAAGGGTTGATGTACTTAATGGGAAAGGGAGTTTTGAACTTATTAAAATATTGAAACCAAGTTTTTTGATCACAAACAACAAAGGCTTCAAGCTTTTGTAATAAATAAGAATATTTATCCAACATAATATATAATATTATCAAAGAATTAAAATAAAGGAAGTCCATGGAAGAAACAAATGTCTTTTCACCACTAGATTTAGGTTTTACTAAAATTCAAAATCGTATCCTCATGGGGTCAATGCATACTGGCCTTGAGGAAAAAAAAGATAATTTTGAAGCACTCTCTGAATTCTATGTTCAAAGGGCCAAGGCAGGGGTAGGAATCATTGTAACAGGAGGTATTGCTCCTAACCTACAAGGTAGACTTACTCCTTTTGGTCATCAACTGAGTTTTCCGTGGCAGCTGAAAAAACATAAAAATTTAACTCAAAAAGTGCATCAATACCAAACCAAAATTTGTATGCAAATACTTCATGCTGGCCGATATGGATATCATCCATTCATTGTTTCTGCATCTAAAAGTAAATCCCCGATCACACCTTTTAAGGCGCGGGCCCTCACCATGCTTGAAATCAAGAAAACGATTCGGGATTTTGCCAACACTGCCAGACTTGCTCAAAAGGCCAACTATGATGGAATCGAAATCATGGGAAGCGAGGGATATTTACTTAATCAATTTATAGCCCCAAGAACCAACAAGAGAACTGATAAGTACGGTGGCACTGCTGAGAATCGCTTTCGTCTGGCGATAGATATTGTGAAAGCTGTTAGAAAAAAAGTTGGAGATAACTTTATTATTATTTTTCGAGTAAGTATGCTCGATCTTGTAGAGGAAGGTTCTACTTTTGAAGAAGTTATTCAGCTCTGTAAACTCCTAGAGAAAAATGGTGTTACAATTATAAATACAGGTATTGGATGGCACGAAGCCAGAGTACCAACAATAGCGACGATGGTTCCTAGAGGTGCTTTTACTTGGATCACAAAAAAAGTAAAAGAGCATATTAATATTCCACTTGTTACAACAAATAGAATTAACTCCCCTGAAGTCATTCATGATGTTTTCAAAGGTCAATTTGCCGATATGGTGTCTATGGCCAGACCGTTTCTAGCAGATCCTGATTTTGTCAGCAAGTTAAGGTCAAACCAAAATGAACTCATAAATACATGTATTGGTTGTAACCAAGCTTGTTTAGATCATATCTTCCAGGGAAAAACGGCCAGTTGCTTAGTTAATCCTAAAGCTTGTCATGAAACTGAATTCTTGTTTCGGCCAACTAAAAAGCTTAAACTTGCAATTATTGGAGCAGGGCCCGCAGGTCTTTCTTCAGCGATAGAGGCAGCTAAAATTGGACATGATGTTACTCTATTTGAAAAATCTGTAGAGATTGGTGGACAATTTAATCTTGCTCAAAAAATCCCTGGTAAAGAAGAGTTTAAAGAAACAATTAGATATTTTAACGCTCAAATTAAGGAACTTAAAATTGAACTAAAACTTAACCACAAAGTAGAAGTAGAAAATCTCGATAAAAGCTTTGATCATTATATATTTAGTACAGGTGTTCGACCAAGAACACCTCAAATAAAAGGAATAGAACATCAAAGTGTTATTCATTATGATGAGTTAATTAGTGGTGAAAAAAGACTCTTGCAAGGGGCAACAGCTATTATTGGTGCTGGTGGAATTGGATTTGATATAGCTGAATTTATCATTCATCAAAATCATAAACCTACTTCTCTTGATATTAGTGAATTTCTTAAAGAGTGGGGAATTGACCAAAACTATCAACAAAGAGGAGCTCTTACCAAAAACATTAGCGCGCCTCATAATGGAGATCAAATTTATTTACTCCAAAGAAAAGTTTCAAAGCACGGTAAAAATCTAGGAAAAACGACAGGCTGGATACATCGCCACTCTCTAAAAAACTCAGGAGTGAAAATGCTGGGTGGAGTTGAGTATGTTGAAATAAACGATGATGGATTACATATACTTATTGATGAAAAGCAATCATGCCTACCAGTGAAGAATATTATTATTTGTGCCGGCCAAACATCTGTAAAAGAATATTATGAAAAAGCGATTGATATCTTAGGAGAAGAGAAATGTCATATTATTGGAGGTGCGCACATCGCAGCTGAAATAGATGCAAAGCGGGCCATAAACGAAGGTGTTAGACTGATTCATTCTCTTGGAGAATAATGGGTTTTTTAAGGGGAGTAATACCATCTTCTCTAAAAAATGGGTTATTTTTTTTCTTAAAAAAAATGATCCCCTTTAAGATAAAAGGGAGAACTATCATCATATCTTTAAAAGCTAATTTATTTGAGATAGCAAAAGGAGCATTTTGAGTTTTATACTTACCCATAATTCTGCTTTTGACATTACCAAGTATATTCTTATTTCTATCATCACCATTTAGAAACAATTTTTTAGAAAGTCCAAGCCAAGGAAATTTTGATAAAGTATTTCCAATTGGAGAAGAGCAACAACTAACACTCCATCGATTTAACCCTTTAGGGTTTAACCTATGACACTGTAAGAGGTCTTCTCCTGACTGAATAGAAAAATAATGAGGATATATAGGAACAAGCTCAGTCCCTCCATAAGAATCTAAGAGATCTATGCGTTTAAGATGATGTAAGTATTTTTGGCAGTCATCACAATAACAGATAACAGTTCCAAGAGAACATTTTGGATAATTTGAAATATACGCTTTAAACTCACCACAATCACAACTAAGCTGGGTAGCAGTAAGAGGTGCCATTGGCACCTTACTTAGTATATTCATTAGACGCTTCTTGCATCATTTTAGTGACTTTTTCCTGAGATTCAGAATCAGATTTCAATTGATTCGCTAGTAATTTTTCTGTTCTTTCAAAAGCTTTTTTCAGATGAGACTTAGGTACTTTAACTAAAACAGAACAAACATAACCTTCCCAATCTTTTGCAGCACCTTCCTCTTGCATAAAACGTCTTTTTTCCCAATATTGTCTATATTCTTGAACACCAGTGATGGTGGCCTTCACTTCTTTATAAAGATCATTTTGGATATATTCAGATAAAGCTTCATTCGTACTTGAGGCATCTCCTTGCTTAGATTTTGCAAAAGTATCTTTTATAAAAGTAGAAATTTCGGAAGCAACACTTGCAGTTGATTCAGCTTTTGCAATCTTACATGAGATCTCACGACTATTTTTTGCCTCTGATTGATAAATATAAAATCTATTTTCTTTAAGATCATCAGAGTCGACTTCATCATCTAACCACTCGTGCATATCTGTTACCCACTCTGGAATTTCTTTATGAGAAGCATCCACTACCTTATAATCTTTTTCAAAACTTCTAGAGCAAGCTACAACGACAAAAAATGGTAATAAAATCATTAATTTTTTCATTAGAATTATCTCCTTAAAATTAAGTACGCCTTACATTATAGTCAGAATCAGGAGTTTTGCCATAAAAAGGTGAATGAATTAATTTTCAAGTCCCTGTTTTTAGGAAAGAAAATGAGATAAATCTTCCTATCTATGACAATGAAACATCTTGTCATAAAATATGATAGAAGAGGGATATATGAAAAAACTAATTTACACAATTATGGCATTAACAGTTATGAACGGATCATTGGCACAAGAGTACAAATGTGTATTTATATCAGATAATGAATCTGATGGGGTCAGTATTAGTATGAGTCAAAAAAATGCAAACGTTACTGTCATCTACGAGGACAAAAAGCATCAATATAAATCATGTAAAGTTGAAAAAGATGATGTTGGAGTTCTTATTGATTGTAGCGCAGGAAGCTTGGATTTTATGATACTACTCAATAACCAAGTATCACCTGCAGCTGGAGGTATTATGTCTAGTAGTCTCAATCTTTTTTCTGACATTAATTGCTAATCAGATCCTTTTGAGGATGTGAATTTTTATATTGAATAAAAAATTTCTTCATAGATTTTTGCATGACTTTAAAGTTATTATCACCTTCAAGCAATGTTTTGAGTTTTTCATTAGACTCTTTCTCAAACTGTCTCATCTCTTCAATTTTCTCTGTTTCATTGTCAGGACGAATCTTCTGACGGATATTAATTAACTCTCTTACAAGTTTAAATTCCTCGCTAATATAATCTATTACTTTATAATCTTTAAGACCGAGCTTGTTCACGATCACATCATCGACAGCAATAGTCCAATCTCTTTGAAGTTCGTCGGTTAACCATAAATCTTTAAATCTATTTGTATAGATCACATTATCTGTATAAGTATCTTTGAATGTATCAGTCATACGAGGATTAAACTTAGGACGGTTCTTCTCACGATCAGCTAAATCTTTTAAGTATAGATCCTTAGCACTATCTTCCACCTTAATAGATTCCCCCATAGAACTAAAAATTCCACTATAAAAACTAGGAAATACGAAATGTACTATTAGCAGAAGAAAAAAGACTCCAGAAGATACACCGATTTTGATCCAAAATTTATTACTTTTACCTTTTCCAGCTTGACCATAAGGATTTAGCTTTTTGAGTACCTGATTATCTTCTGGCTTAGCATCAACAAGACAAGCTTTAACAAGGTAGCGTAAATTTTCAAAATCGAAATCTTTTACTTGTGATTCTTTAAGAGTATTTCTGACAACATTTTCAAGTCCTTGAATGATTGTCTCCGTATAAGCTTCTTTTCTCTCTAACAACTCACTCTCTTGGCTTTTTCTTTTTATCTTTAACTGTTCCATTTCTTTGGCCCGAAGTTTAGCTAGTAGTTCTTTTTCTCGAAGTGATTCTTCAGTTAGACGCTTCTTTTCTTCTGATCTAGCTTTTTCAATAAGGGCATCACTTTCAGCAAGTTTATCATTTTTAAGTTGTTCAGCTTCTTGTTGGGCCTTATCAAGAACATTTTGGGCTTCAGAACGTAATTCTAAGGCCTGATCGTTTGCTTCTTTGAGAACTTCTTCTTTACGTTTTTCCATTTCAGAAGCAAAGTTAGCTTTTTCACTATCAATACTTTTTTGAATTTTTTCAACTTCTTGAAAAATATCCTTATTCTTTTGTACAAGTCCTTTCAGTTGTTCTTGTTGAGAAGTTATTTCTTTCTCTAATTTTTGTTTTTTATCTGCAAGGTCACCAAGTGCTTCCTGATGTATTTGGGCAGCTTTATCTTGAGCATAGTTAATTACTTCAGTTGCTTTATTTTGAGCATTTTGTAATTCTTCTCTTGAAGATGTGAAAATATCTTTGGCATCAGATTTAGCTTTTTCTAGCTCTTCTTTTGCTTGTTTTGTAGCTTCTGAAATAATATTATTCGCTTTACTTTCTGACTCAGAGACAAGAGTACTCGCTTGTTCTTTTGCTTGTGCAATTAAGGTATGCCGTTCTTGTGAAAGTTCTTTGTGTAATTTTTCAGTTTCATTTTTTCTTGTTATCTCAAGGTCATGTAAAAGCTCTGATGCTTCTTTCTCTTTAGTCTCAGCAATTCGAAATAACTCATCAGCTTCATTTTCGATTTCTTTTACTTTATTTTGAGCTTCAGTTAGGATTTCTTCAGCTTGTCTTCTATTCTCAACTTCATAACTAGCAATTTCATGATCAATTTTTCTTTTTTCTTGATTAAAAAAATCTTGGATTTGATTTTTTAACTGATTCAGTTCTTTTTCTTTAGATTGTAACTGATTTGTAATTTGTTGCAGTTTATTTTGTCTATCCTTAAGAACATCATCAACTTTTTGTTTTTTATCAGTTAATTCATCAACAGTTTTTTTATTTTTAGACAGTTGAGTATTCACTTCAGCTAATTCATTTTTAGAATTTTCAATTGAGATAGCTAAGGAATTATTTTCATCTGTTAGTTGATCAAGTTCATTTTGTAATTGTTCTAGAACAGACTCTTTACCTTCTTTTTCATTATTAAGGTCACGTAGACGTTTATCTACTTCAACTATTTCGTCATTAAGCTCTTTTAATTGCTTCTGACATTCACTTTCAGATTGTTCAAAGTCTTTAGTTAAGCTTTTAGCTTGAGCTTCTAACTGATCAATATTTCTTTCATTATAACTTATATCAGCTTCAAGTCCCTTAAGCCTAGACTCTAATTCTTTTCTTTCAATTTGGGCTGAACTGATTATTGATTGTAAATCGTTTGACTTCTCTTGAAGATCATATTTTTTCTTTTCTTCTAAAGAAATATCATCTTTCAAAATACGAAGTTTTTCTTCACTTAAATCGATTAGGTTACGTTTTTCAACTTCAACTTTTGTTAATATATTCTCTGCTTGTTTTTCTGCTTTATCGATTATTTTTTGGCTCTCAAGCTTTGCATCATCAAGTATTTTTTGGCTCTCAAGCTTTGCATCATCTAGTATTTCATCTGCTTCATCTTCAGCTTCATCAAGTATTTCTTCACTCTCACTATATCCATCCCGCAAAATTTCTTGTGCTTTATCTTGCGCATTTACTAAAATACTATGAGCATCGTTTTTTGCTTGTTTAAGTAATTTGTCTGCCTCTTTCTCTGCGGCTTCTCTAATACGCAATGCCTTCACTTGGCTCTCAATCTCAATACGTTTTATTTCAAGCATTTCTATTTCAGAAGCTTCTTGTTGAGCATCAAGCTGCTGCTTAGCTTGGGCCATAGACTCAATGGCCGCACTTTCATCAATATGAACGGCATTATTCCCAATAGAATTTGTTATTTCTGAATATTTATTAAAATTTCGATTTCTTGTACGTGTTCTACTACTATTTATATGTTTCGAGTTCTTACGACGAGGCTTTCGTTTTTCAATATAAGACACATTATTATCTAATTCCGTTTCATCATTATTTTCATCGATATCATCATCAATCGAATCAATCAGATCTTCATCAACTTTAAGATCTGCTTTTTCCAAAACAAAATCGACAAGAGATTTTTCTTTACGATGTCGGTTTAAAGCATCATCACTTTTGGCCGGTTGCTCAATCACCTCTTCATGAAATTCGATATACAAATCGTCTTCACTAAAGCTTATACG
>CAYFHZ010000135.1:0-7291 GCA_964342535.1 uncultured Bacteriovoracaceae bacterium
ATAACATAGCTAATATTTTCATAATCTCTCCTTAAGTTCTTGTTTATCAAAGTAATGGTTTTTAATCTTTATTTGTATTGATTTTGCCAGCTTTTACAATCAAATGAAGATTATTTGAAAAATCAAGTAAGGATTATATGTATAATGAATTGACGATTTCGTTAAGGTACTGAAATAATGTTTAAGTTTTAAGAAGTTGAAGATTCTCTAAATACACAAAATTTAGGATAGTCTCTTATTCTAGATCAAATGCGTTTTTAGTGCTTCGCTTGATCTTTGTTCTTTTTATTAATTTTTTATACTGCTCATCTACTGTTTCTTTTTCAATGGTCGTTTCTTGAGAACTCTCTAACTGCTGTAGCAAACGCTCTTTTTCTCTCTTTTTCTCTAATGTAATACTACGATTCAATTTTAATAATTCTGATATATTTAAATCCTTAACATCTTTTTCAGTATAAACTTCACCGTATCTTTCAAAATAGTAATTATACAAATTCTCTAGAGCACCTTGATTATGACTACCTCGTTCTAAAAATCCTATTAAATACTCGAGTATATTTTTTGATTCTTCTGCGTGAGTAAATGCTGATAAAAGAAAGAGCATACCTTCTTGACTTGTTTGCTGGCCATAATTCAGACCTTTAAATTCTTTTAAGAGTATATCTACCAGACTCACACTTGAGTTTAAGTAGTCCATTTCCTTAATCAGCAAAGAACGCACTAAATCAGCTTCAGGTTTATTTTTTCGTGTTGTTATAAGAAAAGAATATATTTGTTTATATCTTTTATGTAGAATCAATTGAGCATCATAATCTTTGTTTTGATAATTGAAATTTAGAAGATATTTATTTGTATCTTTAATACGCATATAGTTTTTAATATCTTTACTCTGAAAGTATTTAGATCGAAAATAGAGGATATAAAGATGGTACATCATCTGTTCAAATGAAATACTCCACTCTGAAATATCTTTAGTAAAAACATCATCCCATATTTCATCATCTGTTTTGGCCTTAATGATATTTCTAGTAACGGGTAACTCAAAAAGTTTTTGATCAGTTAAATATACAGGGTAATACTGTACAGGAACAAAAGTTATATGATTTAAGACATCTCCTCCAGCAGTTTTTATGATGATACCAATTGTAGTTTTTTTTGTTTTTTTATTATATTTTAAATCTGGCAATACTTGATAAAAAGGATTTTCATAAGGAAGAGGAATAATTAGCTCGCCTAAATGAAATTTTTTCCAAAAAGCTTTGTCTTTTTCAAAACTTTCAGGAATTTTCCATGATGGCATTGTATTCAACCAAGATTTATCGTAGCTATCTAGTAAATACCAACTTGATTTCCATTCATTATGTATCACTTGATTAAAAATATAATAAGGTAAAAAATAGATAAGTGTAGCACCAATAAAACAGATACCTATAAGAATGATTAAAAATAAAAGCTTATTTTTCATATAGTTTCTATTCGTATTTATAGCTAGTTAACTTAACCTTTTTTGCTTAACCAACAAAATCATTAAAGTAATAAGCTTAACATCCGATATAAAAATGAGACATGATATTTGGGGATTGTTTATGAAAGTTATAGGAATACTAACAATTTTAATATTTCTGCAAAGCTGTGAAGCTCCGACCAGAAATAGGGTGTATCAATCAACATCTACGGCGACCACATCAACTACAGAAGATGATGAAGATACATCAACAACAACAACAACGACTGAATCTACTGTTGTATCTGGAACGGGTTTTTCAAGTTGTGACTTATCCTATAATTACTACAACTCCTCTATTGGATATTTTGGCCTATGTCAAAGCTCAACTACGGATACACTTTTTAAAGTGAAAATGGCCCTCAGTGACTCTACAATTGGTACATGTTTTATTCCTATTTACCAAGGTAGTAGTGGTGATATTGAAAAAGTGGGAACTGAGGAATGTGTAAATAATGTTTCAGAGACAGTTTATACAGTTAGCTTTACAAGGGAAACCAGTAGTACTATTACAGCTATAATGGTAGTAAAGGCCAATGCAATGACTTCTTTTAATACTGCTGCCGCTGCAAAGAATAAATTTATTACATTGAATGGTGGTACAACATGTAGCTCTCTTGCTTATTGTAGTACTGCGGCGACAAACTATAGTATTAGTGTATGGAATAGTTTTGCTTCAATTTATGGAAGCTATTATGTCAAAGTTAGTTTGTGATATTTTTATCAATCCTTTTTCCTTTAGCGTACATCGTATAAAGTTCGTCATCAAATGAAGGAAAGCCTATAACAGGAAGATACTTTATACCTTCACCATCCTCGTACTTTAAAGTAACCACGACGTAGAAAAAAGATTGACCTTGGCCTAAATAACTTTTTATATGAATATACACAGAATCACCATCTACATCTGTATCGAGATAAATTTCATCTGGATCATTAAGCGTAAGATTTAAATACTTATCAAAACTTAGAAATTCTTCAATTGGGATATCAGAATCCTTTCTAACCATAATCATTTCGGCCAAGGCCGTTGATTTCTTATTTTCTAACTCTTCTAAAATTTCCATGGCCATTGCGTTTTGATCTTCATGAACCTCTGGATTTTCAAAATGCTGTTTTTCATCTCTTCTATACTTATTTAACAACATACTTGAACTAGTTATCGTTCGATAATACACAAAGCTTGGTTCATTCTCATAATGTGTGCAGATAGCGATATAGAAAAGGTCTTTTTCATTTATCCTAATGATAGCAATATGAGTAAAAATATATTGACCGGTATTAAGCTGTAGTTTCCAAATTTCATGAGGTTGATGTAAAACTTTATCAATATAATGATTTTCTGCTAACAAATGTAGATGTTCCGTATCTTGATGTATAGCTAGTTCCTCTCTCCAAACTTTTTCTTCTTTTTCTAGAACTTGCATATAGGGTCTATAAAAATCTAAAATACACGTTTCTGAACAAAAACCACGATCAGAGTTTTCCTCCACATACTGTAATTGATGATTATTTCCGAGCGTTTTTCTACACATTTCACAAATTTTTACTTCTTTGATCATATTTTCCTCATTTATGAAAAAGTTTATCATGAACTTTAAAGGACTTGGAAGTTTTATGGAAATTTTCTCCCAATCGAAGTTGATACTAAAAAGTATTAAACTATTTTTAGGCAATATTTTAAAGGAATGGGATGCAAACATTAAAGAAAGAAAACTATAAGAACTACCTTCAATTGGCGCAAACTGGTCATTATCCACTTTTTTTTGATGAATGGGTTCACGCAAGTATGAACCAGGGCTCTCTCATTTCATTAAAAAGGGCAAATCATAATGTTAGATCAGTATTCAACTTACTTGATCGCCACAAAACCGTAGAAAAAAAGAAAACAGCTTTAATGACATTAGATAAAATTACAAGAGAGGAATTCATTAGATCTTTTTTTAAAATTGTAGAACATGAAGTTCTTAAAGAAGATTTGACACTGCAATAGATGATAAAATATTTAGCTTTAATTTTTTTTATTCAAAATGCTAATGCGGAATACAGAGTTTATCAGTATTCAATAAAAAATAATATCGCTACATCAGAAAACAATGCTCAACTTAAAATCGTCAAATCGACGTTAAATCCTGTTAGTTATAAAGCCTATCATGGAGGAAGCCTTATCTCTGTTTCTCTGATGAGAACATGGATTTGCCCTGGGCACACAGCAAAAAAAGAAGTATGTCCCTCTCCTTACGAAAAGATGGTGTATAACGATGAGTAGTATTGATGAAGTAAATAAAATACAACAAAGACATAGTCGTAAATTAAAAAATTTACAAAAAGATCAAGAGTTTGAAATTGAGAAAATAAAATTTCAACATGAGAAAAATAAACATGATTTAAGAAAAGCTCAAAAAGAAGAAGAACTCACTATGATCAGTGATCATCGTAAAGAACTTGCACAAAATACACTTAGAAATGAGCAAACATTAAACCGATTAAAAGAAAGCTTACAGCAGACTAAAGAATTTACACAAAAAGAAAAAGATCGACTTGAAAGCGAACATAAAAGTAAAGTTGAACTGATGAAGCAAAATCAAGAGAGTAAAATCATAACCTCAAAAGAGAAAACTGAATATGTTCTAGAGGATCTTGACCATCAAGCCAATATTGAGCTTAAAAGATTACAACGTGCTATAGAAGAAAAAGAAACAGATTTCAAACAAAACAGCAGCAATAAAATGCATGTTCAAAAGTCAGAACATGCTAGAAGCTATCAACAAAACAAAGAGATCTATACCAAAGAACAAATGGCACAAAAAAACAAATTTGATTATGCTCTTCTCAAGCAAAGAAAATTACAAAATTCACAACTCGTAGGTGAAGAAAGAAAATTTCAAAAAAGACTAACAACAAGACAAGGACAGTACTCTAAACAATTAAAAAATTCTGAGTTTGACCACAGAAACAAAAAACAAGTTTCCCAAAAGCAATACGAGAAGGATTATAAAAATTTTGTGGAAAAAAATGAAAAACAACTTCAACAGATTGTTGGTAAAAAAGAAAGTATCATGCAAAAGCTAAGACATAACTTAAAAGTAGAAGCTAAAAAAATCATGAAAAAAAATGATGATCCTTTTTATCATGACATTGATATACAGGCCAAGCTAGATTTCAACCCAGAGCATGCAGAATACACTTTATCTTTTCCCATACCAAAACATGAAGTCTCAGCTGTTAACTTTACAGCTCAGAACAAAGAACTTAAATTAAATATGAGTCGTAATTTTGAATTCTTAGAAGAAAATGCCCAAGGAACAGAAATAGTCAAAAAACAAGAAACAATAGTAAGAAAGATTAAATTAGATAAAATTATTGATCCTAAAACGACCGAAAAATCATATCAAGATGGTATTTTAAGTTTTAAAATTAAATTAGCTTAGAGTTTAATATCAAAACTATCATATTCATATGTTGAAATTTCTTGAATAACCTCTTCTATTTCTCGCACCATACTTCTTGAGCTCCCCTCTGATGCAAACCTTCTAACATCTTTGAGTGCTTCAATATCACCTTGCGCAATAATCTCAACGGCTCCATTAGGCATATTATAAACATAACCTCTTACAATAGTCTGATTCTGCTCAATCTTATCAATGATACTATATCTATAACCTACGCCTTGAACTCTTCCGTGAATGATAAGTTTCATTTGTAACATGAAATAACCCCTGAAATATCTTTTGGTAAATACAAAAAAATGCTTTAAAATCTTAACATGAATAGACCTTATCTTGTAAATTTTTCTGCAATTTTAAGCCATAAAACACTTTCTATCAGGGCAAATGTTACTAATTCTAAGACTGCGCTGCATGAAGTAGACAAAAAGAATACAGCTCCTATTGAAAGCATCAGACTTTTTAGTAAAGAAAGATTTCGGTTAAAAATGGTTTTTTGGGGTGATGGCCAGAATTTATTGATAAAAAAAGAATTCGACTCAGATAATTATGGAAATTTTGAAATTAAAATGAGTGGCAATGTTAATGAACAAAAAATTGTAAGAATAGATATTTATGAAACATCAACGATTCAAGGTCTAGACCTCAACTTAGGAAGTTTTCTTCCCTTAGAAATAACATCTCCTAGAAAAATCATCATTTCAGATTTTGATAAAACTCTAGTTGATACTCGATATCATACAGCCAAGGAAATGTATTATTCACTCAATAGACCAGTTAGTTATTTTCCAACTGTCGTAAAAAGCTTACATTTATTTAAAGAGTATATTAATCAAGATTTTCAGCCTTTTATTCTTTCGGCCTCCCCACACTTTTACGAAGTCGCAATTAGAAATTGGCTCTACCAAAATGGTCTTTATAATGCCCAGATATACTTAAAAGATTACAGGGACTTTATATCAGTTTTTGACGGACGATTAACAACTAAAGATTTAAAAAAACAAGGTTTTTATAAATTAAACCAATTAGTTGATATTATTCTTATGACTGATATACCTGATGAACTCGTACTTATGGGAGATGGATTTGAATCAGATCCTTTTATTTATCTAACTTTACAACAATTAATGAATCCTAATAATGACCCATGGAAAATATGGAAAGGAATTAAAAATCATAATATTTTTAAACTAACGAGTAAACAAGACAGCTATTTTTTAACTAAGTTTTATCAACTCAATTCTATGGCCAAAAAGTCTCATATTTCAAAAATAGTAACTTATATAAGGGCCACTCAAAATAATATTAATGAACTAAAAAATTATCCTTTTGAGGATAGTACTAAAAGAACTCTCAATAATGATATTATCTATTACCTTAACCAAGAAGAAATTGAGGGGCAAAAAGAACAAAATAACCTATACTGAAATAGAATCCATATTGGTGAAAGGTTTTAGTATTGTTGAAATTCTTAGTAATCGGAAGTTTTTCAAAGTTAAATTGCACAACCTGTAGGTAAATTCTAAATACTGCCAAACATAATAATATAAATGTCATGGTATCTGTTTCGAAAAATGATTGTGTCATACTTGGCCCTCCTCTATAATAAGTACTATGAGTAAAGAAATTAATCACATTCACCTTTTCGGAAATCCTGAAGAGAACTTTTATATACTTGGTAAAAAGGACAAAGATTCCTACCACCGTATTTACAATCAAATTTCATCTTTATGTATCCGAAACAAACATTTAACTAAAATACTCCGTTTAGCAAACGAGTTAAGTCTCCACCTTTCTAGAAAAAAGTATGAACACCATCATAATAAAGAATTAAAAGCCTATGCAGAGGGACTTGAAGTTCCTTACGAAGAAATTCTTTACTCTTTTCTTTTACCGGAAATAGTTTCAAGTTTTAATAAATGGGTTCCTGATTTAATGTCTCTTATACCAGGATGTTCAAGTCTTTTTGTTCCTAGTACTTCTGGTGGAGTTGTTCATACTCGTATTCTTGACTATGCTCTTAATGAGACATTTACCGAAAGTGAAAGATCAATTCTATATGACTTTGATGATCGGTATAAAAATTTGAGCTTTTCTTGTGCAGGTGTTCCTTTTGCTTCAATGACTGCAATGAATGATCAAGGTCTAACTTTGGCCCTTCATTATAAACATGGACAACATTTTAATAACAATGGTGAATCTATTTTTTTTATGGCCAATGAAATTATAAATACGTGTTCAAATATTCGTGAAGCTATAAAACTTATTAAAAAGAAAAGTAGTATAAGTTACTGGGGACTCTACTTAAGTGATAAACATGGAGAAGTTGCATCTATAGATA
>CAYFHZ010000136.1:0-7257 GCA_964342535.1 uncultured Bacteriovoracaceae bacterium
GGCTTTATGAATTTTTTTCTTTGGAAAAGGGTAGAGTTGCTCTAAGCGAACAATGGCCACATCGCTATGTTTTCCCGCTTCTTGCTCGGATAATAAATCATAATAAATTTTTCCAGTACACAGAAGAACTCTTCTCGCTTTCTTTACTTTTGAATCTAGAATGACCTCACTAAATTTTCCGTCGGTTAAATCACTAACAGGACTAACACACGCAGCAGCTCTTAAAAGAGATTTAGGGGTAAAAACAACAAGAGGTTTTCTGAACGGAAAAGCTTGTTGACGTCTTAGTAAGTGGAACATATTAGCAGGAGTAGAAGGGTTACAGACAATCATGTTCTCCTGTGCACATAATTGTAAATATCTTTCTGGACGACATGAACTATGCTCAGGGCCTTGACCTTCATATCCGTGAGGGAGAAGAAGAGTTAAGCCACTCATTCGCTCCCATTTTGATTCAGCTGCTGAGATAAACTGATCAATGATAACTTGGGCTGTATTTGAAAAGTCTCCAAACTGAGCTTCCCATATATTTAGTGATTTTGGAGATGCCAAAGAGTATCCATATTCAAAACCTAATACACCATATTCAGAAAGATGTGAGTTGTAGATTCTAAATTCTCCTTGATCATCTTTAAGGTGAGCAAGACCACAATAGGCATCATTCGTTTTTTCATCAAAAAGCTTACTCATTCTATGAGAAAAGGTTCCCCGAATAACATCTTGACCAGAAAACCTGACATTATTACCCTCAAGTAATAATGAACCATACGCTAAGAGCTCACAAATGGCCCAATCAAGTTTATCATTTTTGTAAGCATCTTTTCGATCGCCTAAAATTTTGGCTGCCTTTTTAAGAACATTAAATCCTTCAGGAGAAGAGGTTATCTTATCCATTATTTGATCAAGAATTTTTCTATCAACAGATGTTTCAGGAGAGTCATCGAAATCTTCAGGGGTTGACCATCTTAACTCTGGCCACTCTGTGTGAGGAGCAGCTGCTTTAGGAGGAAGATGATCTTCTTTAACATTATTAAATCTATCTGAAAGCATTTGTTTGAAATCATTTTCAATTCTTTTAGCTTCTTCTTTTGTAAATTGATGCCAATTGACTAAGTTATCGAGGTAAAGTTGTCTAGGGTTCTTCGCTTTTGCAATAAGTCCATATAATTCAGGTTGAGTATATTTAGGTTCATCCCCTTCATTATGTCCATGTTTTCGATAACAGACCATATCGATAAAAATATCAGTTTTAAATTTTTGCCTAAACTCCATTGCAAATTCCATGGCGTATACAACACTTTCTGGGTCATCACCATTAACATGGATGACTGGAGCCTCAAGAGTTCTAGCAATGGAACAACTATAATGAGAAGATCTTGCATCATGCCAGTCAGTGGTAAAACCAATCTGATTGTTAATAATAAAATGAATGGCACCACCACATTCATAGGCTGGAAGCTCTGCCATTTGAAGTGTTTCATAGACAACACCTTGGCCTGCAACTGCTGCATCTCCATGAATCATGACAGGAACCACAGAGCTTGTGTCTTTACTGTATCTGATATCGGCTTGAGCTCTAGCGTATCCAAGAGCTACAGGTGCAACACATTCTAAATGTGAAGGGTTATGCATGATTTTGAGATAGACATCTTTTTCATTGCCCGTTTTCATAATTGAAGAGTAACCTTGGTGATATTTTACATCGCCACCACCAGTGTGTTGCTCTACTTCTCCACCTTCAAATTCTTTAAATACGAATTCATATGATTTTCCAATAATATTTGTAAGAACATTAAGGCGACCTCTATGGGCCATACCAAAGACAAATTCTTTGACTCCGAGTTCAACTCCATGAGTGATTAGGGCATCAAGAGCAGGAATTGTAGATTCACCACCTTCAAGTGAAAATCTTTTTTGGCCTATATATTTTGTCTGCAAAAAGTTTTCAAATACTGATGCTTGATTCAATTTATGTAAAATTCGGTGTTTTTTCTTTAATGGTAAATCTATTGTATGATATTCCTTTTCAAATTTCTCACGAACCCATCTTCTTACTTCCGTGTTATTTGAGTGGTAGTATTCAAGACCTATTTTATAACAGTAGATGCGTTTCATATGGTTGATAATATCTTTAAGTTTTGCTTCACCAAGACCGAGAAACTTTCCACACATAAATGGCTTTTCTAAGTCAGACTCTTCTAAACCATATTCGCTTAGATCTAGTTTTGCATCTCGGTTCTTTCTAGGCCTAATAGGGTTTGTATCAGAAAGAAGGTGTCCTCTTGCTCTGTAAGCTTGGACGAGTCTAAATGCATTAAATTCTTTTATCAGTTGATTAGAGTTTACAGATGAACCTTCGTTATTATCGCTAAAAAGCTCATCCAATTTGTATTCAAAACCTTTAAAAAAATATTGCCAAGAATCATCAAGGTCTGTTGGATTGTTTTTGTAGGTTTCATACATTTGATCAATTACAGCATTGTCTGATCCCGAAAGAAGGGAATAATCATTCATAGTTGTCATAGGAATTGGCCTTTCGATATTTTCTGATAATTGTTAAGTGATATTAATTTTTTAAACATTCTATCGTAATTCTTTTTTTCACTTTCATGTGAAAATGAGTTTTTAAAAACTGAGTTATTTCCTTGATATTATAATGATTTCCAAAGTATTTAGCAATTCAATATTAATTGCCCCATAGGTATAAAGGATCTATAATTAAAAATAAAAAAGGCATAATGATGTTTAATGCAATTCGTCTATTCGTTGTAATATTTTTTGTCAGTAGACATACTATGGCCAAAGATAATTGTAAGTTTCGAGATTCATTGGATCAATGCGTTAGTATAAGTTTTGTTGAAGAAATAAGTCGAAGGAAAGATTCAAAATTCATATTAAAAGTTTTAAAACCTAATGGAGACAATATTACTCTGTCATTAAATGATTTAAATATTGAATTATGGATGGAGATGAAGTCAGGGCATGGCCATGGCTCAGATAAAGTTTTAGTGAAGAAGAATAAAAATAACTTTAATATCTCTAATGTATGGCTTTTAATGATAGGTGAGTGGCAAATTAAGCTTACATATACGATGCAAGGTAAAAAAGTTACAGCTACAGTTCCAGTTTGTGTAGGGCGCAAGGCAAAGGATTCTCACATGGGGCATTGCAGTAAATAAAAAGGTTTTTTAATGATTAACTTGATTGCTGTAGATGATGAAAAAGATGTAAGGGTTTTGTTTGAACATTTTTTTCAACATGAAATAGTAAACGGAGATGTGAACCTTATTTTTGAGTCTTCAGGACAAGGCTGCCTTGAAAAACTGACTAGCTTAGAAGGTAATATTATTGTACTATCTGATATAAATATGCCTGAAATGAGTGGTATAGAATTACTAAAAATTATTTCTCAAGATTTTCCTGATGCTAAGGTTATTTTAGTTAGTGCATATGATCAAAGTAGATACCAAGAAGAATTACAACAATACGGCGCAGTAGGTTATATTTCTAAACCAGTAGACTTTATTGCTTTAAAAAGTAAAGTCTTTGAGATCTTTTCGGTTTAGAGTTTAAAAACTCCTCTTTTTTATCTTTATCATTGATTTTTTCAAACCAAAATGTAAACGTAGTACAGATTTTTCTAGAGGGGGAAAGTAATAATGCTTAAAACATTTTTCGTTTTGTTGATGATGTTTTCATCAAGTACTTTTGCAAAAGTATTTCACTTAGTCGAAATATATAATCAGGAAGACCATGAAGTTTCAGTCATGTACTTAAATCTTGATGATGATAATAATATTCTTAGCCTTGGTAAAAAAATTCTGCTAAATGGTGAAGTGATTGAAGATAGGAATTTTGGTAATCAAATTACTGACGAAGGAATTGTTCTAAAAGAAAGAAGAAATAAAGATATCATCATTTTAAGAGGATATAATTTAGATCATACTTATGGTGGGACACTTGAATTGGATTACCTTTTTAATGGTATTACGGGAAGTCGATCACAATTTATGATGGATATTAACCGAACTAGTGATGGGTGGCAACTCACTCAAAATGGGAAAATAATTTCAAGAATGCTTCTTGAGTCACACAGGAAGCCTTTTATAGGACTAGTTGGAATTAGGAAAGTCGTCATTTTAAAATGAATAAAATCTTAGAATACCAAATACCATTATTTATTTTTCTAGGAGCAGTTGTTTTTGCTCTCGCGATTTATCTAGGTTTCTTATTTACAAAGTTAAAACAGCAAAAAAATGATCAAGATGATCTTCAAAAAAAATTTGATGAAAAGCTTAAAGAGCAAGATTATTATTTTAAAGACAGTCTGGTTACACTTGCAAGGGCCACACTGAGTGGTCAATGTGATCTTTCGGAGTGTTGCATTAGAGTAAGAAAAATTCTAGAATATTATCCAGAGCTTGAGGCCAACAAAGATTTTGGACCTATTATTACTATGTATGAACAAATAAAAATCTTCCCTACTCACCAGGAAAGACTTGATCAATCAAAACAAGAAATATTTGAGCAGGATAAAAAACGTTTTGAAATCGAAAATGACTTTCGAGAAAGTGTTCATAATTCCTTAGAAAAACTTATTCAGCATATTAAAATTTAATACCGATTTACCCATTTTATGGAATTATTCTAAACACTGTCTAAATAATTCATGTGAGTGTAGAATCGAAATGTACTGTCTAAATTGTAGTAATCATGAAGAAAAATGATAAATTTTTACTAAAACAATATTCTTAACAATTGCGGTGTCGCAGCGTGTTAGTATGCGCGTATGGGTGCTTTAAAATTACAAACAGAACAGCTAAACTATATACCTAAAGAGTTAAGTGACTTTTGGCGACAGTATTTTTCAAGTCTTTCTGTAGATTTATCTAAGCTTTTTTATAAATATACTCATTTGAATACAATGGTGAAGTACATGCACAGAGATATTGTAAAAAGTGATGAGTATGTTCAAGCTGTGTATGAATACTCAGTAATGAGAAGTTTTAAAATTAATCCTTCAGGGAGAGGGTATTTACTATTCTCTGAGCAAATGTGCTCATACTTACTCAATATGATGTTAGGAGGAAAAGCTGATAATACTCCCTTAAGCCAAAGGCTTCTAAGTCATGTTGATAAAAACCTTCTAGATAATATTTTAAATGATATTTTAACTGTTATATCCAAGCATTTTGAAAGTTCGGGTTTTAGTATTGAGCCTGAAGCCAATCATTCTAATGTTTTTCTATTACCATACGGTAAAGAAATGATCAGTGTCCAACAATTTATGATTGTAACCGGCTCCCATTCTTTTGTTTTCGATATCGCCTTTAGTTATAATACTCTTGAAAGTATGGTTCTTCTCTAGCAGTAAGACTTGAGCTTTTTCACAGTTAAAGTTAGTATATCATCCTTACAAATAAAGGGATGATCATGTCTGAATTAAAAGATTTTCAAGAAGCAATTATTGCAGGGATTCCAAGTATACTTCCTCCTGAAGTGAAGTACGATGAAAGTATAAATCATGCTCCAAAAAGAAAAGAAATTCTGTCTGAGGTTGAAAAAAAACTAGCTCTAAAAAATGCCCTAAGATACTTCGAGAAAAAACATCATACTGAATTGATTCAAGAGTTTAAATATGAGTTGGAAACTTTTGGACGAATTTATATGTACCGCTTTAGACCAAAATATAAAATAACAGCAAGATCAATTAACGACTTTCCTCATAAATCAAAGCAAGCCGCAGCTATTATGCTTATGATTTCTAATAATCTTGACTATGCAATAGCCCAACATCCCCATGAGTTGATAACTTATGGTGGTAATGGTGCCGTTTTTCAAAATTGGGCACAGTACTTACTGACAATGCAATATTTATCTCAAATGACAGATGAACAAACTCTAAGTATGTATTCAGGTCATCCTGCAGGGCTTTTTCCCTCTCATAAATTAGCTCCTAGAGTAGTTGTAACTAATGGAATGATGATTCCTAACTATAGTAAACCTGACGACTGGGAAAAATTTAATGCATTAGGAGTGACTCAATACGGACAAATGACTGCCGGGTCTTTTATGTATATTGGTCCGCAAGGAATAGTTCATGGAACGACAATAACTGTCCTTAATGCATTTAGAAAGATACATAAAAAACCTGCAGGAGAAGTTTTTATTACTGCTGGACTTGGAGGTATGAGTGGGGCGCAACCTAAAGCTGCAGTAATTGCTGGCTGTATTGGTGTCGTTGCAGAAGTGAATCCAAAAGCTGTTCAAACTAGATACTCTCAAGGCTGGGTAGATGAAGTCTTTACTGACTTAGATAAATTAGTAAAGAGAATACAGTTAGCACAAGAACAAAAACATGCTGTCTCTTTAGCGTATCAGGGAAATATTGTTGATTTGTGGGAAAAAGTTATTGAAGCAAAATTAAATATTGCAATTGGTTCAGATCAAACTTCATTACATAATCCATGGGCGGGGGGATATTATCCTGCCGGAATGAGTTTTGAAGATGCCAATGAAATGATGGCACAAGAACCTACTAAATTTAAACACATGGTACAAAAAACACTATTAAGGCATATAAAAGCGATAAATGTTTTGGCCGAAAGAGGAATGTATTTCTTTGATTATGGTAATGCTTTTTTATTAGAAGCATCTAGGGCCGGTGCAGATATTGTTCGTTCAGATGGAGAGTTTATTTATCCTAGCTATGTTCAGGATATTATGGGGCCTATGTGTTTTGATTATGGTTTCGGACCGTTTCGATGGGTATGTACGTCTAGCGATGAAAAGGATCTTCAAATAACTGATGAATTAGCAAAAGAGGTGTTAGAAAAACTTGCGAAAGAATCCCCTGCTGAAATTCAGCAACAGATGCAAGATAATATAACATGGATTGCTGGGGCCCAAGAAAATGATTTAGTTGTCGGTTCACAAGCGAGAATCCTCTATGCTGATAGTGACGGGAGAATAGAAATAGCTCTTGCATTTAATAAAGCAATAGCCGATGGGAAAATTACCGCTCCTATTGTGCTAGGGCGTGATCATCATGATGTGTCTGGAACAGACTCACCTTATAGAGAGACATCAAATATTTATGACGGCTCTAGGTATACAGCAGATATGGCCGTACAAAATTTTGTAGGGGATTCTTTTCGAGGGGCCACTTGGGTTTCACTGCATAATGGTGGCGGTGTTGGCTGGGGAGAAGTTATTAATGGTGGATTTGGAATGGTTATTGATGGTTCTTTAGAAAGT
>CAYFHZ010000137.1:0-7247 GCA_964342535.1 uncultured Bacteriovoracaceae bacterium
GAACTTAGTCATATCATATGACCTTAGCTTTGTAGGAGGTGGCTCCATACCAACGAATTTCGAATGATAAAATTTAGCCATTTATAAACATTCGCCTTAAACTCCTTTGATTGGAATAACGTTTATCTTTCGAAAATGAACCAGATAGTTTATATCCTTTTTGCTGATATATTTTAGGCCTTTTATATTTTTTATTTTTATACTTTTTACTAGTTCGCTTTCTCTTCTGTTTTTGGTCTGATATATCTAAGGAAGTATTAAGTTCATAATACTTAAATGACCTTCTTCTGAAAATTCTTGAGTCAACGAGAGTAAAGCAAAAAGCATAAGTGATTATGATCACTAAAACTTTCATAAATACTCCAATACTTAAAAAATTACGAAAAAATTATAGTATTGATGTATTCATGTCTTCACCTCTGTGTTGGATTAATTTGTAGTAGATAAATGGGGGAGGGTATTAGATATTCATAGGATCATGATAGCATGATTTTGATAAAATGCAAGTAAGGTTCCATCGAAAATCAGTGCTAATATGGCAACATCAAATGTTACAGTTTGATTTACAATATTTAAATGTTTCGTTTTGAACAGGACTTCTCCCAAGGATTCTTTAGTATCTGCTTGTGGATTTCTTATCTCGCCAACTTCAAATCCATATGCCTGACTTATTAAGGCGAAAATAATTAATATGTATTTCGTAAATACTTTACGGATTCTACCGATAAATACTTTATAATCTATGGAGTATAAATGAAATACTTTGTTGTACTATTCTTGATGAGTTCTTGTGGAATACAATCAATCCCCAAGGAAAAAAATTCAGTTGAGGCTGCTATGGCCGAAGTGCTAAATCAATATAAAAGAAGAAGTGATCTCATTCCTAATCTTGTTAAAGTAGTAAAAGGATATGCATCTCACGAACAGGAAACTCTTGAGGCAGTTGTTTTGGTAAGATCTAAGGCAAGCCAAATAAGCATCGACTCAAGTAAATTGCCCGCTGAAGTAATCGAGAATTTCCAGTCATCACAAGGAAATCTTTCACTGGCCTTAGTAAAATTAATGGTCGTTGTTGAAAAATATCCCCAGTGGAATGTAAGTGAAAACAAATTAAAAGATATAGAAAAGGCACCTAAAGTTGATTTGTAAAATATGAAAATAAAATACAAACTATTCATATTGTCATTTATTTATTCGCTTGGATTATCAATCCTGTTGTTCTTTATTTTTAACCACTCTAGAAAACTAGAAGAGAGAGTCACATTTCTAACAAATGCTCAAGAACTAAATGGTCTCGCCCAAGATATTATTTGGTTGGATGAGGTTCTTACACAATCAACACGAAACTATATTTTTACACAAGAAGAAGTTTGGCGAAATCGATATGATTTGCACGGAGCGATTCTTGATAACAAAATTAAAAGAGCAAAGTCATTGGCCATTGGCAGTTTTGAAATTGACTTATTTAACCGTCAAGATAAAGCAAATCTAAAATTAGTTGATATTGAACTTCAAGCACATTCTCTTGTTTCGAAAGGGAATTCACAAAAAGCTTTAGAGTTAATTAATTCAAAAAACTATTTAGAATGGAAACAAATATATAAAGAGACAATTGAAAGCTATTTAAACTTTGCAAGAGATAATTTATCGAAACATAGTAACAATCACAATCAAGAAGTTGCAAGTTTTACACAAGGTGTTTTATTAACTATTTTTATCTCATCTATAGCTAGTATGATCTTTTTTGTAATTTTTGCTAGGCACCTTCTTAAAAGTTTATATAAACTTAAAAGTGCAGTCGAGTCAGTGGCACAAGGTAATTACAATACAAAAATTAATATTGATTCCAATGATGAACTTCATGACATCGCTGAATCTTTCAATATCATGAGTGCAAAAACGTATCATTTAATTGAAGATGTCAAAAAGGCTAATGTGGCAAAGGACCTATTCTTAGCTAATATATCTCATGAAATACGAACACCATTAAACGGTATAGTAGGGATTATAGATGTACTAAAAGAAACAGAATTAACTCCTGAACAGATGGATCTTATAAATACTGTTGATTTTTCAGGGGAACATCTTTTAGAAGTCGTTTCTGATGTTTTAGATTTTAGTAAAATTAATCAAGGAAAAATGATCATTGAGGAAGTTGATTTCGATTTAAATATCATGATAAAAGAATGTGTTGAGTTAATGCGTATTCGAGCAGCTAAAAAGGGAGTGCGTTTAAAATATTCGGGCACTGGAATAACTAATTTAAAAGGCGATGTAACTAAATTAAAACAAATTTTTATGAATTTAATGTCAAATGCGATTAAGTTTACTGAGAGCGGTGTTATAGAAGTCATTTTTGATGTGAAAACTGTTGATAACGGACATCAGTGTTTCTTTTCAGTTAAAGACACGGGAGTTGGAATGACTCCAGAGCAAATGAAGAAGGTATTTTCACCTTTTACCCAGGCAGACCTAAGTACAACTCGTAAATTTGGAGGTACTGGCCTTGGACTAGCTATATCTCTTGAACTTGTTAAGATGCTAGATGGAGATATAACTTGTGAAAGCCAGATAGGGGAGGGAACTTGCTTTCACTTTAATGTCTTTTTAAGACCTTCAACCTTAGAAAACAAGATGACAAGTAATCAGTTGGAATTTGTTGAGTTTAGTCAAATAAAAATATTACTTGTAGAAGACAATAAAATTAATCAAAAAGTAGCCTCACTTATGCTAGATAAGCTTGGAATACTCTATGAAATTGCTAATAACGGATTGGAGGCCATCGATATTGTAAGTCAGGATGTAAATGCATTTGATTTTATTTTAATGGATTTACAAATGCCAGTCATGGGTGGAATAGAAGCCACAGAGAAGTTAATTGCAAGATATAGTGATAAGACTCCTCGTATTATTGCCATGACAGCTAATGCATTTGTTGACGATCGAAGAAAGTGTTATGACGTCGGTATGATTGACTTTATATCGAAGCCTGTTAAGAAATCTGACTTAGTTCGAACCTTAAAACAAAATATTTTAAAGAAAGCAGCATAATGAATAAAACCTATAGATGCAAAGATATTAAAACTGATATCTACGAGGATCATTTCTTACCAACAGAAAAAATCTTTCTTATGAGCACCCTACCTTTCCCAATTATTTGGTTTTTATTCGATTATTTTTTAAATGAACCTCGACTATGGATTAATGCCAAGATGAATATTTTCGTTACTTTGAGCGGAGTACTTGCCTTCTTTTTAGTTAGACGATTTAGAAAATATTATATGATTATTTGGAGCGCTGTCTTTACCCTTGTTAATATTTATTTAATGGCGAATACTTTTTATGTTCAACATAAACTTGGTTATGCTTTAGGACTATCTTGCGGTTTTATTTTTTATTCATTAGTTGTCGTTGCTGAACTTAGATATCTTCTGCCTTCTGTTTTATTTATGGTTATTTTTCCTTTATTTAATTTTAGCGAAAATTTCCAAACAGATGCTTTGAATTTTTATAGCTTCTACTTCTTCATTGTTTCTGTTTCTTTGTTTGGAATGTTTGGATCATATTTTAAATTTCAGCAAGTCATGAAAGATAAATTAAATCTTAGTATAATTGAAAAACAAAAAAATGATCTCGAAAAATCGAACGAAACAAATCGTAATCTCATACGTGTTTTAAGTCATGATATTGTTAATGCCTTACATATCAGTATGAGTTCTACAAATCTTACAATGAGAAAAATGAAGCTATTAAATGGTGAAGAGAAAGATTTACAATTTGTGCATGCAAGACTTGAACAAGTCCTTAAATCTTCAAAAACAGTTCTTCATTTAGTAGAATCGGTTAGAGAGTGGGAAAAAATTAGAACAGGAAATAGTAATGTTGAGCTTAAGCTTGTTAGTATCGCAAATGCCTTACAGGATAGCATTGAACTTGTTAAAGATAAGTTATCTCAAAAAAATATTAGTATTGATAAAAAGATAGAAAATGAGTTATTTATTCGAGTCAATGAGGTTGTTTTGATTAATAATATTTTCCAAAATATACTATCAAATGCTATTAAATTTTCTCCTGAGAATTCAATTATCAAAATCTACACTCATACTGATGATAATCATATCAAAATAAATATTCAAGATAGGGGAATAGGTATACCATTAACCTTGATTGATAAATTATTTGATCCATCTAAAGTAACATCTCGCTTAGGAACAAATAATGAAAAAGGAACAGGCTTTGGTTTATCTATAGTTAAAGAGTATATGAAACATTTTGATGGTGATATTTCAGTTGATTCATCTGTGGATGAAGATGATCATGGCACAACATTTTGCCTTATGTTTCCGCGGCACTAAAATAAGGATAAAGTATAATGACCAAAATAAAACGAATGGTTTTTATAAAAATACATCTCTACCTTTCTGGAGTCATCATTGTTTTATTGTCTCTTTTTTCACTTTCTGGAAGTCTTCATTTACTTTCTGATTGGGAGAATGAAACTAAAAAAGTCGTTTTTACCTCGAAAGATACTCATTTAAGTTCAAAAATGGACTTGCAAAATTTTTTTACGGCAAACCTTAAGCAGATTGTACCAGATTATAAATTCGATTATATTAAAGGCTCTCCTGATAGACTAATGACTCGTCCCACTAGTAGAACATTCTATACTATAAAGTATAACAAAGGTGAGGGGTCAGTTTCAATATCTGAAGTGAGTCCAAACTTGATTAAAAGTCTTATGGAATTTCATAAAGGACATGGCCCTAAAGTAAGTAGAACTTTTTTAGGTATTTCAGGGTTTATAATCTTTTTATCAGCTCTTTCTGGGCTTTGGTTGGGGATTAGTATTAAGGTCTATAGGAATATTACTTTAGCGACCCTTGCTACTGGTCTAATGATTTTTGTAATACTGTTTTTTGCTTAGAAAGCATTTAGACATCTCTTATTTTTTCTTTAGTTTTACGCACCTATGTTTATTTTTCTTAATTTTTTTCCGATATGCTATTTAATTCAAATGGCGATAGAGGACTGTTTATTTATGAAGAAAACACTTCAAGAGTTACATCTTTCTCAAGCTGAAATAGGAATGTCCTATATTAGTGGTGTTAATGAATATGCTATTATCTCTCAAACTGATAGTACGGGGATTATAACTGAGGTAAATGAGAATTTTTGTATAATAAGTGGTTATTCTAAAAAAGAACTTATTGGCCAAAACCAACGGATTGTAAATTCAGGGTATCACTCAAAAGATTTTTGGAGGAATTGCTGGAAGACTATTGGTTCTGGAAAAAATTGGCGTGCAGAGGTTAAAAATCTAACTAAAGATGGTGAAGTATACTGGGTTGATACTACAATTAGCCCTATTTTGAATGCTCAAGGGGATATTGAAGGATATTTATCAATTCGATATGATATTACTGAGCATAAAAATTCAGAACAAGCTTTAGCAGATACTGTAAATCAACTTAAAAGTTTCGTTTCTAACTTACCAGCGGCAGTAGCAATGTTTGATAAAAATCTTTGCTATATTGCTCATAGTAATAAATGGATTCAAGATTATAAATTAGATGGCATGTCCATTCTAGGTAAATGTCATTACGATATTTTTCCAAATGTTCCTGAAAGGTGGAAAGTTCATCATCAAAAAGCATTAAAGGGAGAATATTTTAAGCAAGATGAAGATAAATTTGAAACAAGTGCAGGGCTGGTTTGGCTATCTTGGGATGTAAGACCATGGTTTGATATTAAAGGTAATATTGGTGGTATTATGATGCTCACTGAAGTCATTACCGATAGAAAAAGAAAAGAGCAAGAGCTAGATCTAATCTTTAAAAATACTGAGATGGGCATATGGAAACTTAATGCTAGAACTGGAAATGTTGAGTGGAATGATAGTATGTATCAGCTCTATGAGCTAAACAGGAGTGAATTTCATTTAACTCTAGAGAATTGGATTGGTCTTGTCGCCACTAAAGATGAACAAAAACGAGTGATCATGTCTTTTGACCTTGCTTTAAAAAATAAAAATAAATTTGAGTTCTTCGAGATATTCTCAGCTAAAACTGGAAAAAATAAAATCAAATATATAAGTGTTAAGGCCTCTATAGAACGAGATGATAACGGAGACCCTATTAATATAATGGGAATTAATCTTAATCAAACAAAAGAAATCTTAGATCAAAAAGCTATTGTTGAGGCAAATCAATATTTAGATTTAGCCCTTGAAGGCGCCAACTTAGGTATTTGGGATTGGTGGTTAGATACGAATGAAGTACGCTTTGATAAAAGATGGGGAGAAATGCTTGGTATCTCTAGTGATAACTTAAAACATGAACTTTCCACATGGGAAAAAAGGGTTCATCCAGATGATATTGAATCTTGTTATAATGATATCACTAACTACTTAAATGGGCGTACAGACTCATACTCAAATATTCATCGAATGAAGCACGAAAATGGTACATGGATATATATTTTAGACCAAGGTAAAGTTTCAGAACGAAATGATAAGGGGGAGCCAATTCGCTTTACAGGTACTCATTTTGATATTTCCAAACAGAAAGCACAAGAACTAGAACTACTTGAAGCAAAGGACAAAGCTGAGGCAGCTGAGAAAGTAAAGTCTGAGTTTCTTGCCAATATGTCACATGAACTACGCTCCCCGATGAATGGGATCTTAGGTATGTTAGAGTTAATGAATGGTGAGAATTTAACGACTGAACAAAATGATATGCTGGGTACAATGAAAGCTTGTAGTGAAAGTTTACTTGTCATTCTAAACGATATTTTAGATCTTTCAAAAATTGAATCGAATAAAATTGAACTTGAACCAGTTAATTTTGATTTGAAAAAATGTTTGAAAGAAATTATTTTTCTGTATAATCATCAAGCATTGGAGAAAAATATAAAAATGACACATAACTTAGACCAATATGGTTCTATTTGGGTTACTGGAGATGTTACTCGATTAAGACAAGTTGTAATAAACCTTGTTTCCAATGCTGTAAAATTCACATCAATTGGATATGTTAGTATTTCTTTGGAACTCAATTCAGCTGATGATACTATAATTAGTTTTCAAGTTAAAGTTTCTGATTCTGGAATTGGTATACCGATGGGCTCCCAAAGTAAATTATTCCAATCCTTCACTCAGGCAGACAGCTCAATTACAAGAAAATTTGGTGGAACAGGTCTTGGCTTGGCCATAAGTAAGCAGCTCATTGAATTGATGGGGGGAAAAATTG
>CAYFHZ010000138.1:0-7235 GCA_964342535.1 uncultured Bacteriovoracaceae bacterium
TGTGTTCACATTTTCTATATCAACATTACTTAATACTTTGTTTTTATGATTCTTATCTTTACTAAGTTTTATGCTAATAATTGTTTTTAACCATATAAGTTCAGTTGAAGAATTTCCCTCTAGGGCAGCCTCACAAATAGACCATGCCTTGGAGAGTTTTTCATCTTGCTTTAGAAAAAGTAATGACATTATTTCTAAAACACATGTTTTGGGTTTGTAAAAAAAGTTTTGCATTTTTGGATTATATAATAGGTCTAAAACATCTTGATATTTTTCTTGAATAAAGTAGATTGTTGCAAGGTACCTGCCTTTTATTTCCGATATAGGGATTTGTGTATTTTCAATTAAGTGAAGTTCATTTTCTGCTTTTTCTAGGTCCCCGTTAATCATAAAGAATTTTGCATATTGTAATTTTTCAAAATCTTCAGACAAAGAGTTAAATTCTCTAATTTTTTTATAATCTTCAGCCTGATCTAAAGACATTGGGTAGCTTCTTAATTCTTTAGCAATTGAGCTATAAGCATCTATAAATATGATCAACCAAAGGCAAATATATCCGTACTTTATTTTCATACTCAAATTATCGTCTGATTTTGGCGATAGATAAAATAAAAGGTTTTTTACCAATGAAAAGTGTCATATCTTTCCTAGTCTCTCTCTATTTTATTGAGTGCCATGCTCTTGTTGCTGTAGAAGGTTCTATTTTTGGTAAAGTGAATGAACAATTACAGCAAGATCCTTTAAGTGATCTATTATCTTATAAATATACTCAAAATAACGACTCTCAAAGGGAAGCTTTACTCCAAAAGACATATGCTTTTTATCAAAATGGTGAAAAGTTAAAGAATAAATGTGACCTTGATTTCAGACTTAATTACTCTACAAAATGGGAAGAAGAAACTGCAAAAAGGTCAGTTGTTGCAACATTGCAATACTTGGGTTTAGACGTTACTTTAAAGTCAATTGCTAGAAAAGCAAATATTCTAGACCTTGATGATGAAACTTACAAAAACCTTGTATATAATTTAGTTTATGGAAGTTGTAGTCCAAACCTTTCAGTTTATAGCTTAGACTTGTTAGAAAAAAACTTTTATTATTTTAAGGACAACCCTGAAAAAGTAAAACCATTTCAGAATCAGTATCAAGAAAAGTCATCTCAACTTTATCAGTCTATCGATTCCCAAAAACGTGACATGAGTTTAGATATTAAAAATTTTAGAGCTTTTTGTAGTTGGAATAGTCATACAGAAGATTATAGGCTACTTGTACCATATTTGAAGAGTCCTTATATTATGGCGGATTTATTTAACTCTCTGCTTAAGAGAAAGATCAGCTTTGATTCTGAGACAATATCGCTCTCTTACCTAGAGGATACTTCAAAGCCACAAGTAGCGTGTGAAAATTTTATTTGTAGAACACGATCAGTTAAAGAATTTCAACGAATTTTTCCAAGAATGATTGGAAGAACGAGCTTAGAGGATGACTTAATTGTTCTTTATTGTGATCATTTTTCAAAAGTGAGGTTTAAAGAATCCATTCCTTCAATCATGAATTGGAGGCAAGCCTATGTTCAAGGAGATAGTAAAAAAGAAGCACTTCATTATGCTGCTAACTTATCTAATCTTATTGATATTCAAGTCATGAATGATGACTTCTCAGGGGTGCCTAAGATTTATGAAAATAATGTTAAATACAGATGGGACCTTTGGGCAAATACAAATATCAAAACGTTCTATGGTACACAATTTTATGAAGAGTCTTTAGAAATTAGACTGAGTCCAAAAGGAAATAGCGAAAGTATTCAAAAAGGTGAAATGGCGGTTAATTTTGATATAAATTATGGGGAGTTGGATCAAGCTATTCAAGTTATAGATAAATTACGAGTCTCTTTCAATCTAAGTTTTTCAAAATCTTTTTTAGGAAAATTAAAAGAAAGAATAGAGTTTTTTTCAGCTCAGGGAAACTATGAAGGCTTAAATATTTGGCAAAGAAAAACATTTGAGATTATAAAACATCAAATAAAGAATAAGGATAAATATTTTTTCATTCCCATATGGGATGAGAGAATTGCAAATGTCATCACTAGTGAAGTTCTCAATCAACTTTCTTATTATAAAGGGAAAGATTTGGATTTACTTAACAAGGAAGTGAAAAAAATACCTGTTCATTTTAGAGTAGGTGTATTTGCGATGCAGTATCTATACCAAAAACGTAATCAAAGAAAAAATGATGAGAAAACATTGACTTTCAAATAAAAAGTATCATCTTATGTCTTGATGAAAGATAAAACAAATAAATTCCCATCTAAGGCCCTCGAAGGTGAAGTTATCGTTGATAATGATGATGTCGTAGAAAGTGAATTGGATGATGTTACTGAAGACTATATAGAGGTCTCAACTGCTCAGGATGACCTAGATGAGCAAATTGATACCATTGAGTCAATCCTCCCAACTGTTTCTGGCTCTAGAGAGCTTGTTACCAAGTCTTATGAAGATCAACTTTATCAATACATTTCAGAAATTTCTAAATATAAACTTCTTTCAGAATCTGAAGAAAAAGAACTTGTTTCTAAGCTTAGTGAAACAGGTGACATTGAGGTGGCCAAAAAACTTGTTTTAGCAAATTTAAGATTAGTCGTTAAAATTGCTATGGAGTATAAAAGTGCATATAAAAATGTGATGGATCTTATCCAGGAAGGGAATATGGGGCTTATGAAAGCTGTATCCAAATATGATCCTAGCAAAGGGGCAAAGCTAAGTTATTATGCTAGTTGGTGGATAAAGTCCTATATATTGAAATTCATTCTAGATAATTTTAGACTCATAAAAATTGGAACGACTGCGGAACAAAAAAAGCTATTCTATAACCTTATGCGTGAAAAAGAGAAGCTTATGAATCAAGGTATTTCTCCTGAGCCAAAACTTTTATCTGATAATCTAGGTGTTTCAGAAAAAGCAGTTAAGGAGATGGATACTCGTTTAAGTTCACGAGGAGCTGAGGTTAGTATTGATACTCCTGTAAGTGATGATTCCTCTTCCGGAGCTACTCTAGGAGATTTTTTGCAAGATGATGAGCAGGCCATTGAAGATGTTTTGGCCCATCAGCAAGATCTTAAACTTCTCGAAGAAAATTTAGGTGAATTTATTAAAGGACTCAAGCCTCGAGATCAGGAAATCTTTAAAAAACGGCTACTTAGTGAAGTCCCGCCTTCTCTTCAAAGCATAGCTGATGACTACGGGGTCAGCCGTGAACGAATCAGACAAATAGAATCTCGCCTTTTGGATAAATTAAAGGTTTACATGGGTGATATTTTAAGATAAAACATCGCATTAATTTAATTCGGTACTCGGTTTCAAAGTTTTTTTGATACTTGGTCTGAATCGGACAATATTAGGAGAAAATATGTTATCTAAACAAGACGTAGCTCAAATCGTTACAAAATTTGGTGGAGCAGAGAAAAATTCTGGAAAAACAGAAGTACAGGTTGCTCTAATTACTGCAAAAATCACTTATTTAACGAAGCACTTTGCTGATCATAAGCATGATTATCATTCAAGACGTGGTCTTATGAAAATGATTGGTCGAAGAAGAAGACTTCTTAAATATTTAAATACGAAGTCACCAGAAAGATACCAAGCAGTTATTAAAGAATTAGGATTAAGAAAGTAATCATAAATAAAGGGAGCTTTTAAGCTCCCTTTTTTATTTCAAAAATGTGATTTTTTATATAAAATCGTTTCAAGTCATTTATTTAAGGTTGTTTTAAGGGATAAATGAGTGTTCAAAGAAATTTGAATATTGATTTATCTTTTAAACACCTTAGATATTTCTAACATTTAAGGAGTTTTAAAGATGTTAAACAACAAAAAAGAATTTACGTTTAAGTATGGTAAACGTGATGTCACAATTGAAACTGGAAGACTAGCAAAGCAAGCAGATGGTGCGGTTCTTGTTACTTCTGGAAATACTCAAGTTCTTGTCACAGTATGTTCTGCTAGATCTGTAAATGATGGCCAAGATTTTTTTCCATTAATGGTTGATTATAAAGAAAAGTTTACAGCAGCGGGTAAGTTTCTTGGTGGTTTCATGAAAAGAGAAGGAAGACCTTCAAATGATGAAATCCTACTTATGAGAATGATTGATAGACCTTTGAGACCACTATTTCCTGAAGGATATATGGCCGAAACTATTGTTATGGCCCAAGTTGTTTCTTATGAAGCAGATGTTGATCCAGAAGTTCTTGCAGGACTGGGAACAGCAGCTGCACTTGAAGTTTCTGATATTCCATTTGCTGGCCCAATTGGATTTTGTAAAGTTGGAAAAATCAATGGAGAGCTTGTTTTAAATCCTAGTCATTCTCAATGGGCTGATTCTGATGTGGAATTAGTTATCGCTGCATCTAAAGACGCTATCATGATGGTTGAAGGTGAAGCAAATGAAGTTTCTGAAGATGAGATGATGGAAGCTCTAAGGTTTGGTCACGATCAAATTAAAGGTTTTTGTGATGTTCTTGTAAAAATGAGAGCAGAAGCTGGAAAAGAAAAAAGAGAATGGGTTTCAGCATCGGCGAATGAAACAATGATGAAGAAAATGGAAGACTTCGCTGCTGATGCTAGAGCTTGTCTTGCAATTAATGATAAACAAGAAAGATCAAGAGCTATTTCAGCACTTAATGATAAAGTAAAAGAAGCTATAAAAGCAGATTTTACAGCTTTTGGTCTTGAAGATGCAAGTGAAGCTGGTAAAGAAGCATATAAAGGTGTTGATGAACTTCTTTATAAAATGATGAGAAATGACATCATGAAAGAAGGTAAAAGAATTGCAGGACGTGCACTTACTGAAGTAAGAGAAATTGAAACAGAAACTTCTGTTTTAAAAACACCTCATGGATCTTCACTTTTTACAAGAGGTGAGACTCAAGTTCTTGCTACCGTTACAATTGGTGGGAAAGAAGGTGAGCAAATGAAAGATAATATTCATGGTCTAAGTTACGATAACTTTTATCTACATTATACTTTTGCGCCATATTCAGTTGGTGAAGCAAGAGGTTATAGAGGTGTTGGTAGACGTGAAGTCGGACATGGAAATCTTGCAGAAAGGGCGATTAAGAAAATGATGCCTGCAGAGTATCCTTATACAGTTAGAGTTACTTGTGAAGTTACTGAATCAAATGGTTCTTCAAGTATGGGTTCTGTTTGTTCTGGGTCTATGGCATTAATGGATGCTGGTGTTCCTCTTCAAAAGCCAGTTGCAGGGGTTGCAATGGGATTAATTAAAGAAGGAGACGACTTTACTATTCTTACAGATATTTTAGGAGATGAAGATCATTTAGGGGATATGGATTTCAAAGTTGCAGGAACGACAGAAGGTATCACTGCTATTCAAATGGATATTAAGATAACTGGAATTACAGATGAAATCTTTACGAAAGCCATGGCACAAGCAAAAGATGGTAGACTTCATATCTTAGGTGAAATGGCGAAAACTATTTCTACTGCAAGACCAACTTTTAAAGATGGTGTTCCAACAATTAAAACAACTAATATTAAGCCAGATAAAATCGGTGCTCTTATTGGACCTGGTGGTAAGAATATTAAGGCCATTCAAGAGAAGTATGAAGTTTCTATTGAAATAACAGAAGAAGGTTTAGTAAAAGTACTAGGTACTTCGGCTGAGACATTAGATACAGTTTGTAATCTTATCGACCTTCAAATAAATGGACCTCAAAAAGATTCAGAATATGATGCTAAAGTTGTAACAATTAAAGAGTATGGAGCATTTGTTGATATTGCAGATGGTGTTTCAGGTCTTGTTCATGTAAGTGAGATGGCAGCAGAAAGAGTTAAAGACCCTAATGATTATGTCGCTGAAGGTGATGTTATTAAGGTTAAAGTTCTTGATGTTGATCGTTTTGGTAAAGTGAAATTATCAGCAAAGGCAATTGAGCCACTTAAGAATAAAAATCCTAAAGCAGCTGAAGCTGCAAAAAAAGAATCAAAAAAAGCCACTGAAGAAACAACTCAGGATAATGCGTAAGTTAATTAGTGAACAAATTTTAAATACGATAGAGAAGGGACCTATTTATAGGTCTCTTTTTCTTGATGGTAGTACTATTTTATATCATCACGCAAAGGGCTTTGCAGGATGTCAGGTTAAGATTCACTTTTTAGCAGGAACTATTTTTGAGAAGCAACAAATGTATGGTGTTGCACATTTAGTTGAACACTTATGTTTTAAAGAAATTGATACAGATATCGTTAGAGAACTTGAGCTTATGGGGGCAGATATTAATGCTTATACAGATAAAGAAAATGTCTGTTTTGAATTAGATTGTCCTGCCAGACTACTTGTGAAAGCATTGTTTTTATTTTTAGACTTAATACTGAATTTAGAGTTTACTGATCTTCAGTTTAAGCAAGAAAAAAAAGTTATACTTCAAGAACTTAAAGAAGATTTGAATGATCACGAAACTCAAGCAATTGAAACTTTGTTTGAGAAAAATTTCCCCGCAACGATAGGACATCCTACAGGTGGGAAACCATCAGATGTTCGTCGCCTCACTCCAGAAGATGTTTTATATTATTATAGTACATATTTTAAACCTAACAGAATGATCATTGCTATTTGTTCTGGGAAAAATGATTATAAAAAAGTTATCAAAGAGTTTAAAAATTATATTGGTAATAAGAGAGCAAATCCCTTTAGATTGTCTTTTGCCAAAAAAAATCTACCTTTGAATATTTATAAAGCAAGAAAGAAAAAGTCCATTGAAACTGCTCTTTACTTTAGAGCTTATAATGCACCTTCTATTAATCACCAAGAATATTTATCTTTTGCAATTTTGGATGAGTATTTATTTGAAGGTCTTTCATCAAGGTTTTTTATACGTTTAAGAGAAGAAAGTCCTTTAGTTTATGGATTAGGATCTTCTATTAATAGCTATAATAGGTTTGCTCAATACTTAATGAGTTTTAATACTCAAAATAAAAATGTGATTGAACTTAAAATGGCCATTGATGAAATTATTCATTCTCTGGGCGAAGAACTTATTCCTGGTCAAACGGTTAAGGATATTAAAAATAGGCTTCTTGATAGTTATGATGTTTCATTTGATGATCTTGAAGCAAGACTTGATTTTATGGTGGATAATGAAATGTACGTTAAGCCTTTGATTGATAGAAAAAAATTGGTAAAAGAACTAAATAGTGTCGATTCCAAATCAATACACAAGGTAG
>CAYFHZ010000139.1:0-7185 GCA_964342535.1 uncultured Bacteriovoracaceae bacterium
TTGCATGCATAGAATCTAATAAACGAAAGCCGTTGCGGACAGATTCATTTGGGACTAAAAGCTCTTTAATCATTTGATCAGCATTAATGGCCATTTTGGTATTTGTAGATATTATTGATTCAGCAGCAAAAATATTTATTGATCCTAAAATAAAAAGAACAATTGCTCTAAACATACTTATACATTCCTTAAAATCATAATTATTAATTGTAATGTTATACATTTAGAAGCTATATTGCGCTGCGCTAGTGTAAAATATACATTAATCTTTCTTGGTGGATATAAAAAACATTAACAATATAAGTAGTTGAAATTATGGATATTTGATTGTTTTTATCAAGAATCGTGCCAAGTATACTAAAGTAATTCCTGAGTGAGTCGATAGGGTAAGTGTCTGATGGTTGTGGTCAATTACTCAGACAGTAAGCTTAAAGAATAATCTTACAAAGGAGACTAACATGGGCTTAAGAATTAAATCAAATGTACCATCGCAAATGGTTCAAAAAGAGTTGAAAACGGCTGCGGCCAAAACTGATGAAAGCTTTGCAAAACTTTCTTCAGGTAAAAGAATTACAAAGTCTGCTGATGATGCAGCAGGACTTGGTATTGCTAAGAAGATGGAGGCAGAAGTTAGAGGGTACAGAATGGCCCAAAGGAATGCTAACGCTGGGATCTCTATGATTCAAGTTGCTGAGGGTGGATTAGATGAATCTACTAACATCTTAACAAGAATGAGAGAACTCTCTATTCAGGCAGCATCTGATACTGTCGGAGAAAGAGAAAGAGGTTATTTGAACCTAGAGTATGAACAACTGACACAAGAAGTTGATCGTATCTCAAAAACAACAACATTTAGTGGAGCTCCACTATTAACAGGTGAAAATGAAAACGGTGTAATGGACTTCCATGTAGGAGCTTATGCCGGAGAAGATAATAGAATTTCGTTTGATGCAACAGCTACGGATGCTACTGGTTCATCTCTTGGAATTGAAGGTACAAATATATTAGATAAAGATAATGCCGCTGGAAACTTAGAAGTAATTGATGAAGCAATTACAAAAGTTGCTGGTTTTAGAGCAAATTTCGGTTCAATCCAATCAAGATTACAATCAACAATCTCAAACTTAGATACAGCTTCTGTTAACACTGAAGCAGCAAGATCGAGAATTGAAGATGTTGATGTTGCTGAGGAATCTGCTAAACTTGCTGCAAATAACGTGATTAAATCCGCAGGGATTTCTTCATTAGCTCAAGCTAATAGCCTTCCTAATAGTGCATTAAGACTGATTGGTTAATACGTCAGGTAAGTAGAGAGGTAAGGGATATTTATAATTTAGATATCCCTTCGCGAAAAGTAATACAAGATTGATACTTTGGTTCAGTCTTATCTTAAGCCCTGCCTCTCTAAATTCAAGACGAAGTTAGAGAGGCATATATAAAGGTTTAAGAGAATACTTATATGAAAAAACAATCTAAAAAAACATTAAAAAGAAATGATAAAGATTGGGCTATCGTAAGTATTATTGAACATGCCAAAATTCAATCAAGTACCGTTTTTGCCTGGAATTTTATAACTGGTAAAAAAGTTACAGTTGAGGTGAGCTTTCATATTCTTAAAAAATATAAAAATGAAATGATTATAAGAGTTATGAAAGAGAGTGATAAAAGAAAATTAGGAAATCTTGTGGTAGCAGCACAAAATCTTAATTTCTACTTACCTGACGAATTAGTCTTGTTTCAGACATCAGTGAAAGAGCTTTTAAATAATGGTGATGTAAGAGTCACTATACCTGAAATGGTAGCTCAAATTGATCGAAGAGATAGTTATAGGTTATTATTAGAAAGTAAAAATGTAAGTTCACATTTGAACTTCACCAAAAAAAGTCATGTTATAAAAAGGCATGAACAAAAATTTGAAAAAAATGTTTTTGATCTTAGTTCAGGAGGTATTTCATTTTTGATATCAAGAATGGAAAAAGATTTTTTTAAGATTGGTGACTTTGTTGAGTCAATAGAACTAAAATTTGAAAAGAGCGATCTAAATATCTCAGGACAAATTGTAAATATTTTCGAAATACAACCAAGCTCTACTTATAATATGAATTATAAAGTTTGGAAGGTAAGTATACATATCTTAGAACTGAACGAAGAAAGTAAAAAACTCATTGATGATTTTGTTTTTAGATATGGTGATCTTGAAGAAGCTATTTAGCTTTTCAAATGATATGCAATGAATATAATGCAAACATGAAATCAGTTTTTTTATCAGACTTACATATTCAAAATAAAGATGATCAATCATCTTTAATTTTCCATAAAACTTTGGAAAGCCCAGAGTTATCCGCTGCAGATTCATTATTTTTACTTGGTGATATTTTTGATCTATGTATTGGAAATCACAAGCAGTATATAGATAAATATGATTTTTTTTTTAAAGCTTTAAAAAGATTAGAAGATGCAGGTAAAAAAATTTATTTCATTGAAGGAAATCATGACTTTCATCTTTCCGATATATTCAAATCGGCAAAGCTTAATGTTGAGTATCTTAAGAAAGGTAAGGTGTTTCAATTTGCAGGTAAAAGTTTTTTTGTATGCCATGGCCATGAGGTAGATTATTATAATATCTATTTTAAGAGGTGGTATAGAATATATAGTTCTAAATGGTTTTCATTTCTTGTTTCCTACATCTTTCCTTTTAAATTGATTGAATATCTTGGGGCAAAAGCTTCGCAAGATTCAAAAAAAAGAGGACAAAAAACATTCAATAAAGATGAAATGGAAAAAAAATACTTAATTGGTGCACAGGCATTAATTAAAGAGAAGCAGTTAGATGGTGTTATATGTGGACATACTCATATTAAGGCAAACATTCAATTTGATGATAAGACACAATATTTCAACCTCGGATTTCCAAGTAAAGGGAAAGAGTTTTTATTTTTTGATGGTGAAAATTTTCGTTTCATCTCTTTAAGTGTTTGATATTACGAGTTTTTGGTTGAAAAAAATTCATTTCTATGAATTGATAATAGTATTATTGATGATTTAGTTGTACTTGAAATAGAAAAACAAGGGGACTACATGAAATATATTATCATCATCACTAGTTTATTTTTAAATCAATTCAGTTACGCTGCAAGCATGAATACATATGATTGCGAGTTAGTATCTGGTGAATTTAATGTTCCAAAACTTTTTGAACTAGACCGTTTTAGCTCTGAATATGTTCTATTTAATCTTGATGGATATTCAGATAAAATCACATACTTAGATAGAATTGGAGATATTACAAAATTTGCTGGTCATTCGAAAGTATTTGGTGATCTTGATATTGAATATTACCAAGATAGATTTATAAGGTTGGGTGCTGCTACAGGTGATATCTCAGTTGTTATCGATAACTATTCGTATGAATATCATTGTAGCTTAAACTGGTCTCCCTATTAATTAGGAAGACCTAGCATTGAGTTTAGCTCATTATTTAAATTTGATTCATCTAAGTGATCAATAATTGAAACAGTTCTTTCTCCCGTTCCTGTATCTACTATATTTTTTGATACTTTGATTAAATGATCACTGAATTTGGCTATTTGTGGGAGATGGGTAATGGCAATAACCTGAGAGTTTCCAGAGACTTTTTGAAGAGAGTTTCCTACAGTAAGTGCCGTTTCTCCTCCAATTCCAGTGTCGATTTCATCAAAAAGAAATACACTGATAGAATCTTTACTTGATAGAATAGTTCTTAATGCAAGAAGGATTCTAGAGAGCTCTCCACCAGATGCAATATCTTTTATTTTATGAAAACCTTCACCAGGGTTGGTTTCGGCCGTAAAATGGATTCCAGATTGGCCATATTTATTTAAATCTTTTGTTTTAACGACATTGATAGAAATTGTTGCACCCTTCATTCGTAAATGATTTATTTCCTTAGTTAGTTCTTTTGAAAGTTTTAATGCATTTTTTTCTCTAACGAGATGTAGTTTTTGGGCCAACTCGGAAGCTAATTTTCTATTGTTAGCTATACTTAACTTTAACTGGTCAATATTCTCACTTGAACTTTCTAAGTTATTTTTTTCAAGTAAAAAAGATTCGTATGTTCTAACTAATTCTTGGGTAGAGACACCAAATTTTCTCTTTAATTTTTGATAGAGATCAAGCTCATCTAGTACATTTACAAATTCTTCTTCATCAAACTCAGTATCTAATTGAGAGTTTAATTCATAGCTTAAATCAAGTAGGCTCTCTTTACTTATAAGAAACTTTTGATAACTTTCATTGCTTATCATTTCCTCACTTAGATTTTTATCAACTAAATTTAATAGAGTATTAATACCTTGATTATCTTCATCACCATCAAATAAATTTGAGAGGAAGTGAAATTTTTGTTTATTTGATTCTAGATTTTGAAGCTTATTTTTTAATCGAATCAATTCCTCCTCTCGTTCAAGTGAAGGGGAGAGTTTTTCTATTTCATTGATCTGGTAATTAAGGTAGTCTTGTCTTTGTAATGCCTCTTGTTGGTTTTCTAATAGTTGTTCTAATTCTTTTTCTTGATTTTGTATTTGTTCAAAATAAGCTGAATATTCTTTAAATAATTGAAAATTTAAAGCGTAATTATCAAGAAGTTTTAATTGGTAGTCTTCTGAAAGAAGCTTTTGGTTTTCGAATTGGCCAACAAGGTCTATAAATCTCTTGGAAAAATCTCCAAGAGCACTTAATGAGCACGTTTGAAAGTTGATAAAAGATTTAGATTTACCTGATTTATCAATAATTCGCTTTATGATGATTTCATTATCATCAAAAGGGAATCCGATATCTAGAAAATAATCTTTTATTATTTGATCTTCACACATAAAGCTAGCTTCAATAATGGCGAAGTCACAATTTCTACGTATTAGTTTTTTATCTGCTCTATGTCCAAGAATCATTTGTAATGCATCGAGGATTAAGCTTTTACCAGATCCAGTTTCACCTACAATGGCATTAAAGCCATCTGAAAAATTTATGACTTGATCATCAAAAGTAGCAAAGTTTTTAAGGTTTAATTTTTGTATCCAAAGTCCACAAGTTAAATTCATGACTTCTCCTTAGTATACTTCTCTCCTACCATGAACAAATTTCTCTTTCAATGTATGAAAGTAGGTACGGTCTTCATTTTTTATAAGTGTAATTTTATTTTTACTTGCTTTAGTTATTTCTACTGACGCACCTGGGTGAAGCGGGATACAGTTTTGGCCATCAAGGGTAATATTCACAGTGTCAATTTTCTCAATGACTTCAATTTTGAAAATATGATTATCTGGAATTACAAGTGGTCGGTGTGTTAAGCTATGAGCACAAATTGGAGTCAATATTAACGCCTTAACATCTGGGTGAACAATAGGGCCACCCGCGGCAAGGGAATATGCTGTTGAACCATAAGTGGAGCTAATGATAAGGCCATCCCCTGTAATATTGTAAATATTTTCACCATTTGCCTCAACCGATAATGTAAACATTCTTGCAAGATCATTTTTGGTGAAAACAGCATCATTGAAAAACACAGTCGATTGATTCTTTTCTCCAGGGTTCGTCACCTTGATTTGATAAAGTGACTTGGTAAAGCTTTGATATTTACCAAGTAAAACAGTGTTAAGTGATTCATAAAAATCATTCTTACTAAACTCTGTTATAAAACCAAGTCTACCTAAGTTAACACTAAAGACAGGTAGATTAGACTTAACCTTGCGCGATACACCTAGTAAAGTTCCGTCACCTCCCAGAGAAATGAGTAGGTCTACCTTACTGTAAACAAATTTTTCATCAGTAAATTGTATAAGAGATTTTGTTTTTGTGGAAAGATGTTTGAAACGTCCTTCTTCTTTTTTAATTAAGTATATATTCTTATGACGCTTTGTAAGCCAGCGTAAAAGATTAGTCATGATATTAGACAAATCTTCAATGTCTGATGGTTTTAAAATAATACCAATATTTTTTATAGCTTTATGTTGTGTCACTTTAGTTCCTTGTAAATAATTCGATCGTTTCCTGAATATTCATAAAAGGTTTATTGATTACTCGGCAGCCGTATTCAGACGCTTTACTTAGAACCTGTGGTGATGAATATGCGGTGATGATAATAAAAAGTTCTGAAATCTCTTCAAGAGTAAATTTTTGTTTACTTTCTTCTAATATATCAAATCCAGAAATATCTTGTAACATAAGATCAGTAATGATTCGATCATAATGTGAGTTTAAAATTTTATCAATGCCTTCTTTTCCTGAAGTCGTAGTCTCTACAAAATGACCTTTTTTTTCAAGGAGCTTTTGCAATGATCTAAGAATAAGTATTTCGTCTTCAATAATTAATATGTTCATATTTTAATGATAGTAAAAAGTGGGCACCGTTGTCACTAGCTAATGTTTGAATATCACCTTCCATTTTAAGCATTAATGAAGAGGCAATCGCTAATCCAAGTCCTGTACCATTTGATTTAGTGGTAAAGAATGGGTCAAGAACCTTTTCCCTAATATTAGCACTTAAACCAGGGCCATTGTCTTTGAAATCGATAAGTAACTTTTGACGGTCTGAAACAGTATCAAAGTTTACATGAATTAAAGGTCCGGAGGTATGAGATTCATTGAGGGCTTGGGTACTATTTATAATAAGATTAAAAAAAACTTGTGCAAGCCACGTTTTATTAATACTCATTAGAATTTTAGACTTGATATCATTTGAGTTGAAAGGAGCATTATTAATTGTAATCTGTTTAGAGATCGTTTTAGATTCACTTTTGGTTAAAATAAATACTTCGTTCAACAATTTAATAAGATCAACATTTTCAAGTTCATCGTTTTCATTGTAGATGTGGCTAAAGTTGTCTAAGATACTATGACAGCGCTCTACTGCTTTATGCATCTCTTGAACAAATAATAAGTTATCTTCATCGAATTTTTCCAAGAGTAAAAGCTCAGTGGATAATTTTAAGCCGAAAAGAGGATTTGATAATTCATGACGTAAAGTGTTGAGTAGTTCTCCTAACAGGGAAACACGTTCTTTGTGTTTGATATCAATTGTTGTATTTAATTTTTTTGAAAATGAATTAAAATGCTCTTTACTTCTTAACAGGAGTGAGAATTTATTATGTGGAATATTTAAATTTGGTAAAGCATTTTTGAAGAAACGGATTGCTTCACTTGAAACCCAAA
>CAYFHZ010000140.1:0-7169 GCA_964342535.1 uncultured Bacteriovoracaceae bacterium
ATCATCATTCTTGCTGAAGGAAGACTTGTTAACCTTGGCTGTGCTACAGGGCACCCTTCTTTTGTTATGAGTAACTCTTTTTGTAACCAAACCCTCGCTCAATTAGAGCTTTGGGGAAATACTTCAGCATACGAAGCTGGGAAAGTTTATATGCTACCTAAGCACCTTGATGAAAAAGTTGCTAAATTTCATTTAGCAAAAATTGGTGTTGAGCTTGAAACTCTATCTAAAGATCAGGCAGACTATATTGGTGTTCAGGTAGAAGGTCCTTATAAACCAGAACACTATAGATACTAGTCTAAACTTAAATACTTTTAAAATGGCCCTTCTTACTGAAGGGCTTTTTTTTGCCAATTTTTCGAGTCAACTCTAAGAACATAACTAGAGACAAGTTATTGAAATTACCAGAAGTATTAAGCTTTCATTTATCCAAAACTTGTTTTCTCCGATAATGGTTCTTATGAAAAAACTAAACAAACTGACACTAATTAGTCTAATTTTTATTACTCTTTCCTGTGAGAATAGCGCAGACTTTACAGTAACATCTGTTGAGCAAAAAAGTGCTATTTCTTCAGTAAGTAATTCTAGTAATAAATCTTCTAGTGATGATGAGTCTGTTGTAAATTCACCAGATCAAAACCCGAGTGAAAGTGAGCAAGATAATGATGACTCTGCTGTCGCTATTAATTTAGATGATGTCTCTACTCTTTGGTGGGATCAATTTAGAACAGCAGCTGTAGCAAGTGATGGTTCTCTTTATCTTGCAGGAGAAACATTTAGTGAGATGGGTGACACTAAAGCTGGTAAAGGAGATATATTAGTTATTAAGCTAAAGCCAAATGGTAATCTCGATGAAAACTTTGCTCAAAATGGTATTTTTCAGTACGGATCCGCAACTAGTAATGGTAAAGCATCTCTTGGAGAAGAAGTAAAAGGAATAACTTTAAGTAGTGATGAAAAAAGTATCTTTGTTGTTGGGTTTACCCAGAGTGCACTCTCTGGTGTTAAAAAAAATACAGCGAATTATGTTAACTATGATGGCTTTGTAATCAAAATAAATTCATTAAATGGTCAAGTTGATACAGAGTTTGGTGATGGCGACGGAACCGATAATGATGGTGTTGTGCAATTTACAGACGAAAATATCCAGGACTCGATTGGTGATGATTATGCACGTGATGTAGCTTTTCTTGATGGTAGTATCTTTGTTTCAGGTAATACAACAGGAGTGCTGTCTGGCAAGAACAGCGGTGGACAAGATGGATTCATTATAAAAATGAATGCTGATTCTGGTCTTTTTGATAAAAATTTTGGTAGTGGAGATGGAAAAGATAATGATGGTGTCTTACAAATAAACACGAATGTTAGTTCATGGGCTTCTAGTAAGGAGTTTTTAAATAAGGTATTTATTGATAAATCGAAAAACTTATTTGCTTTAAGTGCAGGTGCAGTTTTAAAGCTTAATTCAACGACAGGTGCTTTAGATAAAAAATTTGGAAATGGAGATGGGGCAGATAGCGACGGTATTGCACAGATTAATGAACACAATGCTACTGATGTAAGTGAATTTGATTATATTTCTGATTTTGTCGTAGATAACACTGGTAATATTTGGTTAGGAGGATATTCGAGCTCTAATCTTTCAGGAAGTGTAAATGGTGTCTCTGATTCATTTATCATAAAAATGACTAGCACAGGTGAACTGGATAAGGAATTTGGAGATAAAGACGGTAAAGATAATGATGGTATTCTTTTTCTTAATGCAGGAGTTATCCCCGGCGGTGTAAACAGAGAACAATCAGAAAGTATTGCTGTTGATAATAACGGTTCAGTTTACTTAGTAGGAAATACAAATTCGCTTTTATCTGGAGTAAGTATTGGTGGGGTATATGATCTTTTTGTTGTAAAAGTTGATGCAGTAAATGGACATCTTGATCAACAGTTTGGTGATGGAGATGGAATTGATAATGATGGTATTTTACAATTAAATAATGAACAAGCAGATAATGCAGTTAAAAGTGAATATCCAACAAAACTACTACTTGATGGAAGTGGTAATATTGTAATAGCCGGGTATACATCAGGAGCACTATCTAGTCATAAAGGTGGGCAAACAGATGCATTTGTTATTAAGGCCAGTGCGGAGTCAGGAGTCTTTAGTAATACTTTTGGAGATGGTGATGGCAAAGATAATGATGGAATTCTTCAAATAAACTTCTAATCAAACTTAGACAATTTTATATAATAATGCCTCTATTTATTAGGGGCATTTTAGTTTTAAGTTTAGAAATAAAGGTTTGGCCTAGATCCAAAATGATAGATCAGTTGAATGAATTTGTGGTTATGGTATGTCGTGTAACATATTCATGTAAGTTTGTGTAAGTAACACCATTTTTTGCCTTAGGCTAGATTACTCCCGTTGATAATAAAGCGAATTTTATATAAAGGAGTAATCAATGAGATTATTAATCATTATTTTTATTTTTATTCAGTTTAGTGCAATTGCGAGCACTTACAAGTACAACACAATGGATCCACCTGAAAGTAATTTAGTTTTAAAAGCAGGTGACCAAGTAATGATAAGACTTAGAGAAGAACAATATAAGTATCTTGTTGTTGAGGCTGTTGCTCATTCTGGGTCCAACCCAACCTTTACTGTACATGTCAATGGAAGATTATTTCAAAATCATTTTAGAGATGTTGATTTAAGTCGAAGATCTAATCAAAGTAGAGTTGTCTTTAGGGATCCTCCGTTTACCGCTTGTAGAGGTAAGGCTAAACTTGCGAGACTAGTAGTCAATTCAGGAAAAGTCGAAATTTATAGTATTTTTACAACTCACGAAAATCAAGGATCCACTCCAATTGTGAGTACTTCTAGAAACGGCTCAGTTAGTGTCAATATTCAGGCCTTAAGAAATGATCCAGCGATGTTTGCTCAAAATTTTGAAAGTGGTTACGTTACTATAAATTATGAAATCGGGCGTCAATGGGACTTTCCATTTATAGCTGCTTACTCAGAAGAAAGATCAAAAACATTAAACCCTGAAGTCTATCCATATAATAAAGTAGATAATGATAAGCTTATGCCAAAATATGTTCATCCTAGGGCCCAAAAAGTTTGTGACTACTTTGGGAGTAATAATCCTAGTTTAAAAAAGGGAAAATATATTTCAAGTACTTTAGATTATGATTCTGTATCTAGGGATGTATTTGAAGTAAAAAGAAGTTTATTTTCTTATAAAATTGAACCAGAGAAAGCAGTTATAACATCTTATGATGGTACGAACTATAGAAATGCATACTTCAAATCTGTTTCTTGTTTATATAAGGTAAAGAAGAAGAAAAAATCTAATAATACATCTTGCAGGTAAACAAACGTACAGATTTTTTTAGAAAGCTATAAATTCAATATGGCCCTTCTAGCTTGAAGGGTCATTTATTGCTTTTTTCAAGTCGTAAGTTTATGTGAGATATTATGATTCGCTTCATTCGGCCATCTTGATTAACCGTTTTATCCTAATTATTGTTTTTTTGGCTTCTCTTCTTCCAAGATACTCTGCTAATTCCGCTTCAAATTCAGGGGTTAAGCTCTCAGAAAGTTTTGTGGCAAGCTCTTTACCTTCAGCTGATGTCATATAATTTTTGACTTTATTGATATCACCTTGATCAGCAAGACCGCGGTTGGAAAAGTTTGTAAATCCAGCTCCGTGATCGACAGAAAATACTCCATTGTTTTTTTTAAGGTATTCATAATCAGAGTTTAGTATAAGATATTGAAAAGTTATATATTTACGATAATTATCAGTTCCAGATGATGCCATAGTATCCACATGAGCTTGAAAGCTTCCATTTTTTCCATCGATAGAACGCTCAACAGTAGGAGGAACAATTCCAAATCCAAATTTTTGATCAAGTTCATAAGCTAAAACTTCAGCTCGATAATTTTGATGCCATACATATTGGTGTGGTTTCCAGATACCTTTAGTGCCATCTTCTAATGTTATAATATAACTTTCACCAAAGCCCTTATCGGGGTTAGGCTGTTTATCAATAATTTTTTGAGTATTTAGTTTATGTTCTAAAGTGGAGTTTGGTCTGGACTTTAACTTCTTTAATGGCGTCGTTCTAACTTGTGAAGTTGATAATGGAAAAATTCTTTCAGGACTCAACCCAAAATCAGAGAATTTCATAATTGTTTCTTTTAAGGCCTTAACAAACTCATCAGCTTTTGATCCGTACTTTAATATAGCAAATACTCCGAAAGGTGGTACAAAGATTTCAGTGATCATAGAGCAAATTAACTCAGATTTTCCTTGAGTGTTTAAACATGTGTAGTGAGATATTTTTTTCTCAATAATTTTTTTAAACTCAGGGTAGATAACATCCCAAATATTTACTGACATTCTTCTTAATATATTCATAAGGCTTAGAGGTTTCTGAGCTTCTGCAAGATCAGACTTAGCAAGTTCATACTCAACATCAAAAAGTAGCTTAGCTTCATCTAAGGCCATCTTAGCTTTTATTCCAGCTGTCGTTTGTGTAATAGGATCATAACGAAGAAGAATTGAATACTTCGTAATGTCCCAAAGAGTTTTACCAAAACTTGTAAGAGCAGCCTTACCAGCGTCTGTACACTCAATTTTAAAATCTTCATAACTCCATTCAGTTTGAAAAGAAGACATTTTTTTACAGTCTATCTGATATTCTTTTTTTATACTATTACAAACAGGATTTGTTACGAGAACATCGCAAACATCTTGAAGAGGAAGTTGTAAAAATAAAGGTAATGGCTCACAACTGATAGTGTCTGAAAGTTTAAGCACTTGGGCTTGTAGCTGCAAGGAAAAAATAACTAAGAATAAAATCTTACTCACTTTTAACCTTTTTATATTCATTTAATAAGTTCTCATAAGTTACCTCTGAGTAGGTACTTAGAATAAAATGATTTTGTGATTTATCCGACTTACTTAACACCTCTAAAAAATGTATTTTTTTCTCTCTCTTCTGGTATTCACCATAGAAAAAGACATCGTTTTTTGTTTCTTCTTTTAACTTAAAAGAATATTGTTTAATTCCCATTTCTTTGAAGTAGAGATTTCTTCTAGATATAAATTCATGGGTATTATAGTTAGAAAGATTAAGCGTATCTATGGAGTGCTTAAACTTGCTTGCAAATACCTGTGTTGATAATAAAAACAAAATTAGAAATTTCAAAAAATCCTCCAACTAAATTGTCTCATTTATTGGAAAATAGGAGAATCCAGAAAATTTAGTAACAGTGATGATGTTTGAAATTTTCGGAAAAAGCTACCGGCCGAGTAATATGCTCGGCATTTTGTTGATTTTTGCTCCGAATCGCTTTTCATAAGGAGAACTTATGAAAAAATTATTAATGAGCTTGCTATTAGCAAGTATGAGTACCTATGCATTTTTTCCCCTAACTGATGTCGAAAATTTTGAAGGAAGCTTTAATGATCCTATTGGATCAGCAACTGCAGACTCTTTTAATATTCCCGACTATCAACTTGGAACACATGTTGAATTCTCAGTGGAACGCCAAGCTGGAATTTATATCTTGCAAACACCAGTAGAAGAAATTCAGCTAGATCAGTTACCTGAGCTTGTTTATCAAATGATGGATTTAGATTGGAATGGTGCTTATCTCTCATCTGACCAAAATGAATTTCAAATTGGCTTAACGACACTTAATGGAGTTCACACCACGGGATCATTAAAACTAAATGAGTTACATCTTACATGTTTAAGCTCAGGAATTATAACAGATCTTATGGATGAAGTTTTAGATTCATGTTTAAATAATGAATCTTCATTTTCATTAGACTATTTATCCCTGACTCAAGAAGGAGAGACATCGACACTCGAAAACCTTCAATTCGATATTTCTGGGGATAATTTGGGTTTCAAAATAAAAGCTCAAGGTTTTACAGTTAAAGGAAAAGGTGAAGTTTATTATCAGCCTGGTCTAGTTAAAATAAAAATCACCAAAGCAAAAGCTGGTATTTTCAGTGTTAAGAGCAAGTTATTTAAAGAACTTAAAGCCCTAGAATCAGAGAATATTTCAGTAAATAATCCATGGATTGAAATAGCATACTAGAGCTAATTATGTTAGGATTCTTCTGAGTCAGGAGAGTCCTATGAAAATATTTATTGCATCTGATCATGCAGCCTTTGAACAAAAAGAAATTCTTAAGAATTATTTATCCAAAAATTATAATATTACTGATTTAGGAACTCATAGTCCTGAAAGTGTGAACTACCCAGAGTATGGAAAGAAATTAGCTCAAGCAGTTTTGGAAAACCCAGAAAGTGTTGGTATCGCAATGTGTGGCTCTGGAATTGGTATTTCAATTCAAGTTAATCGCTTTAAAGGAATTCGTGGAGGACTTGTTAACGATATTCATGATGCAGAAATGACGAAAAAGCATAATAACGCAAATATTCTTTGTATGGCCGGGCGAAAACATTCAGATGAAAAAATTATTGAAATGACGGAAAAGTGGCTTGCAACAGAGTTTGAAGGTGGCCGTCACTTAGCTCGAATAGAAATGTTAGATAAATAAGGTGAAATGATGAGTAAAGTAGGTTTTGGTGGATATAGAATTACAGGAAAGTCTGAATCACATAAAAGTGCTTTAGAGCATGCCCTTGCAGAAGGTATAAGTCTTATTGATACCTCTTCAAATTATACTGATGGTGAATCTGAGCTTCTTATTGGTGAAGTACTTAAAGGTAAAGAAAGTAGGCCATTGATTATCAGCAAGGTTGGATATATTCAAGGAATTAATCTTGATGTTATTCATGAACTTAATGAAAAAGGTCATGCGACTGACGATCTCGTGATAATTGATTCTAATTTAAAACATTCTATTCATCCGGACTTTATTGAAGATCAAATTAACCGCTCTCTAGCGAGACTAGGACTTGAGAGTCTTGATGTTTATTTACTCCATAATCCTGAATATTATCTAAAAACGGAAGAGAGTAATAAAAAAGAATATTATAGAAGAATTAAACTGGCCTTTGAGAAAATGGAAGAACTTGTTGAGCGCGGTTTGATTAAATACTATGGAGTAAGTTCTAATACGTTGGTGGATCCAAAGGATGATCATACGTCTACTGATTTAGATATTTTGTTTGGGGCGGCCAGA
>CAYFHZ010000141.1:0-7162 GCA_964342535.1 uncultured Bacteriovoracaceae bacterium
ACTAAACACACCTTTTTCAAAACTAAATTCATCTCCTAGATCATTAGAAGAATGAAAAATTTCTGATGATATTGTTTTAAAAGTTTTTGCATTATCTTTTAAAATCTTTCTCATAACAAAATCAATGGCCTGTATTCCATTGGTTCCTTCATAAATCGTTGCTATTTTAGTATCTCTAACAAATTGTTCTATTCCGTATTCAGTACAAAAACCGTATCCACCGTGAGCTTGAACAGCATCAACTGAAACATTAAATCCTTGTTCTGAACAAAAAGACTTACAAATAGGAGTTAAAAGACCAATATAACTTTCAAACTTTTCATCTTCATGGGCCTTGTCAAAAAGATCTGCCGTATAGAGGATTAGAGATCTTAGTCCTCTACTCATTGCTCTCATTTTTAATAGACTTTTTCTAACATCGTGATGTTTTATAATTTCCGTATTGAATTGAACTCGCTCAGAAACATATTGCTTTGTTAGTTCAAATGCTAAATTGGCTTGAGACTCTCCCTGCATTCCACAATCAAGTCTAGCTTCATTCATCATAATGAACATATTTTGCATTCCTTCAAACTCTTTTCCAATAAGATATCCTTCACAGTTATCATTATCTCCAAAATTCATTACACATGTTGCAGAGGCATGAATTCCCATTTTATGCTCAAAACTAGTACAGCTTACATCATTAGCTTCACCAATATTTCCTTGGGCATCAACTTTAAATCTAGGAACGACAAATAGTGAAATTCCTTTTGTTCCAGCTTCACCATTTGGCGTTCTAGCAAGTACCAAGTGAATATTATTTTCATATAAATCACTTTCACCAGAAGATATAAATATCTTAGTTCCCTTGATTTTATACCAGCCTTTTTTGCCCTCAATTGGTTTTGCAGTTGATTTTAAATTTCCAACATCACTTCCAGCACCGGCTTCGGTTAAGCACATTGTACCTCCCCACTCACCAGTCATCATTTTAGTGACATAGTTAGACTTTATATAATCATCTCCAACCTTCATCATTACTGACATAGCACCTTTAGTTAATCCAGGGTACATTGACCAAGCTGTGTTTGCTCCCATACTAAGTGATCTACAAGCAGCAGATAAGGCTTCAGGAACAGGTGTTCCTTCAAATTCCTCCGGTTGTCCTAAAGCATACCAGCCCATGGCATAAAAATTTTGATTGAGACTTTTTAAACACTCTGAAACAACAACACCCTTATCTGTCATTTTTACCCCTTCTTCATCAGACTTTTGTCTTGTTGGGTAAATTTCGTTTTCAACAAATTTGTCATATTCAATAAGGATTTCTTTCACTGATGTGGTATCAAATCCATATTTCTCATGATTTGAAACTTCTAGAACTTCGTTAAGATTAAAAAGAATATCTCTTTGATCTGATTTATAGACGGCCATGCCTACCTCCATTAAATGATTTTGAGAATATTCTAAACTAATTAATAGAAAAGAAAAAGGACGAGTTAGACTCGCCCTTTAAAAACTTGTTTGATCAACTATTTTAAATCAACTAAATCAACTCTTAGTCGGTCGTATATTTGAGATGTATAACTATTTGTATAAGCTTGAAATACAACTCGGTGTGATGTTACTGATATACTTTTAACAGCTCTACTTCCTGAAATTTTTAGCGCTCCTTTAAAGAAGTAGTTTTTAGTGATGGCAAGTGGGTTCGCAAGTAAAGGAAAAGCGGTACTTAATACATAACCATTTACTGAACCATTGCTATAAAAATACTCGACATAATCAGCATTTACAGAGCTTCCATCTTCAAGAGTTACAGTCGCTGTGGAGACAACAACTGTTCTTAATGATCTTCCATCTAAATTCAGCATTTCTATATAATAACCATCTGCTCTATCGAATTCCATTGAATCAAATAAAAATCCATAACTATCAACATCAGTGGCTTTGCTAAAGGCAACAGATGAAGATGAATAAGAATCAACCAGCTTATATTCTCCTCTATCAACATAGCTTTGAAGATCATCAGATGAAGCATTATTACAACCGCTACTTGTATATGTAAAAAAGCTTAGACAGAAGCTAAAAGAAGCAGAGCTTGAACTTCCACCATATGCAGAGCCGACATGGTAAATAACCATATCTTCATAGAGTCCAGAGCTTAAATCAATACTTTCATAAGCACTTAGTAATGATGAATAATCACTATAATTTGTTCCTGTCGTTGTCACTGTTGTTGTCGTAGTAGTTGACGTCGATGAGTCTCCTCCGGAAGAATTCTCTTTTCCACAGGACACGAGTGATATAATTAAAAATCCAATACTCATTAATTTTGTTAAATTCTTCATAGCTCTCTCCAAATTAAATTTTTCTCTTATTAATTCAAGAACTATGCCAATAAAACTTAACCATAATTAAAGCACTTAGCTACAAAATAGTGTATACTACTTATACAGTATTAATTGATTGTTCAAATAATAGACAGGAGAACCTTAATGAGTGACTTAAATCAATACATCGATCATACACTTTTAAAAGCTGATGCATGTACAGATAAGATTAAAGACTTATGCCAAGAAGCGATGAAATATAAATTTAAGGCCGTTTGTTTGAATTCATATTATGTCCCCTTTGCTCACCATATATTAAAAGACACTGACGTTAATATTTGTACAGTTGTCGGTTTTCCCCTGGGAGCAAGCCCTAAGGAAGTGAAAGCACTTGAAGCTGAGATGGCCATAAAGGCGGGCGCTAAAGAAATTGATATGGTTATTAATATTTCTGCTGTCAAAGATGAACTATGGGCCATCACTGAAAAAGAAATCGAACTTCTTTCTAAAACTTGTCATGATGGTGGTGCCATTTTAAAAGTTATTCTAGAAACTTGCCTTCTTACTGATAGTGAAATTCAAAAGGCTTGTGAAATAGCCGTTTCAAAAAAAGCTGATTTTGTGAAGACCTCGACTGGTTTTTCAACTGATGGAGCTACTGTTCACCACGTGAAACTTATGAAACAAATTGTTGGTGATAATTGTGAAGTCAAAGCTTCTGGTGGAATCAGAGATCTAGAAACAGCGAAGAAAATGATTGAAGCCGGTGCCACAAGACTTGGAACAAGCTCTGGTGTTCTTCTTATACAAGGGAAAGAGTCGAGCTCAGTTTATTAGGGTACGCGAACACAGATAGCATGTATACCACTTGTCTTGTTGAAAATAGTATTCTCTAGTCCGCTTATCAATGTTCTACCTGCTGCTGCAAAAGAATTCCCTCCATTCGTTGTCGATGACCACACGTAATAATCAGGGACATCAAAGTATAAATTTGAACCTACTCCAAATTTATACACATCAATCAACTCTTGGTGTGTAGGCATACGCCAATCTGTATAACCGCCTTCATTTAAATCCGCACAGTAATTATTATAACTATTGTCTGGATTTGCTCCAGGAGAATTAGCGTAATCATCTAGAAGTCCAGCATCGTCTCCATCAGCAGGAACATTTCCGGCAGGGGCCGTACTATCAAAAATAGCATCATACCAATTCATGTTATAAGTACTCATTTTACTCCAAACCTTTCCTAGGGCAAGATCTTTACATCCTCCATCTAAAGTTTGAAAGTTTGAGTCTTCTTTACGGCATGTCTGAGGAAAAAATCCAACATTCAGACTTGTTGTTACTGCTCCGTAGGTTGAGCTAATTGTAAGAATAACTTTAGTTGCACTAGGTCCAGGTATATCAACACTAAAGCCTGTTAACTCTGCATAACCTGCGCTATTTGTTGTAAACGTTAATGTTCCTCCAAGTGATCCGATATCACTATCTATAATAGTAATAGTTTCACCACTTCTAAAGACGTTTTTTCCATCTTCATCTTGAACTTGTACTATAATTGGAGATCCATCATATGGAGTATTGTTTTGAACACCATATTGATCTGAGGTTACCTCTATTTGAGAAGGAGCTTTTCTCCCACCTCTTACACAATAAAGTTCATAAGCATTTGCTGCATTTGATGTAGATATATTTCCGTCTACAAGACTAACTCTATATGCAAATCCTCCAGCGTTCCTAGAGCTCCATACCGGAAAGCTTCCAAAATTTGCTAAATATGGACCAGCACCTGCTACTGTATAATTTGTATATAATTCCTGTAGCTCATATACTGTTGGTACACGCCAGTCAGTGCGGTTACCTTCATTAAGACTATGACAATAAGATACCATCTCTGTTGTACATGGACTATCAATACATTGGCCAATGCTTACAGCTGAGTAATCATTCGTCCAACCCAGGTCATCAACGTCACTTGCTGTACCATACTCTGAGTCCCAAATTGAGTTTTGCCATGATATTGATGACTTTAAGTTACTCCATACCAAACCTGAAACAAGATCCTTACACCCACCATCTTCTGTTCTAAAATAACTATCCGTATTTTGACAAGCTCCTGGCACTGGAGCTCCTACTGTAAAACTTGCTGAAGTTGCAGCAAAAGTTGAATAACTCGCAGCTAGATCAATCGCTTCTTGAGTATCATATTGAAGATCTGTAAAGCTTGCAGCTCCATCGGTAAAACTGGCCGTAGTTGTTCCTGATAAAGATCCACCTCCAGTATTTAGAGTTATACTAACAGTACCTGAACTCAGGGTTGTTCTATTTGAAAAGGCATCGACTGCGTAAATAACCGGTTGCACTCCAAAATTACTATTCACAAAGGCGGCTGTAGGTTCTACTCCAAACATTAAACCTGCTACCGCGCCAGCATTAGCACTTGCTTGAATAGAAACATACTTAGAGCTATCATCAAGTGATGTTGCTTGAAATAAATTATTATTTGTTCCAGAAGTTGTTCCAAGTTTTACCGTGACAGAAGCTCTCCCACTTGCATCTGTTGCCACCGTACTTGATCCAACAATACTTCCTCCACCAAGTTCTGAGCTAAAAACGATTGATGCTCCTTCAACAGGATTAGAAAAACTATCAAGTGCTTCGACTTCAAAAACAGAAGCAAGATTTTGATCTACAATTCCGCTTTGATTATTTCCGGAGATGACATTAATTGAATCAATAGCTCCACCAGATGTAACAGAAAATAGTCCTGAACTGGCGGTAATTGATGCAAGTTCATATTCAATCCCCAAGTAAGTTGCTTTAACAATGACAGTTCCAGTTCTAGAAGGTTTAAAAGTGATACTCGATTTGAGAGCTGAACTAAAGTCAATTAAATCACTCGTAGAAAAGTCTCCCCCTTCTATCGACCAAAAAACACTAACATCTGAAATATATTTTCCAGAGGTACTAAAGACTGCAGCCTTTAAACCAATTTCATCACCAACAATCACAGACTGATCTTGATGTTTTCCAGTGTTTTCACTTCCGCTATTTAATATTTTTAATACATAATTAAATCCTGATGAACTACTGGTCTCTTCAACTTTTCCAACAGGGGTAACATTTGTCATACTTTCACAAGATATGAACACTAAAAAGATTAATAATGTGAGAATTCCATGAATAGATTTCATGCACGTATTATCGGAGTAAATCAGTTAAAACTTTTGTAAATTTATGAAAATAAATAATTTTAATATGCTATGCAACTATTGATGGGCAGCAAAAATTATTCAATATAAATATTGCCAATTAAACTAGTCAATTTGAATATTTCTAGAAGTCCTAGCACCTAGCTGCTTTAGTTCATCCGCACGAGTAAGAAGATTGCCCTTACCAACGCTTAGCTTTTTTACCACATTTTCATGAGCTTGCTTAGCTCGATCAAGCTGAGATCCAAGTTTATCCACATCATCAATAAGTGTTGCAAATTTATCATACATCGCCCCGGCTTTGGCCGCCAGCTCTTGAGCATTTTGAGATTGTTTCTCTAATCGCCAAAGACTTGCAACAGTTCGAAGGTTGGCCATTAGATTTACAGGAGAAACAAGTACTATATTTTTTTGAATGGATTCATCAATAAGACTTGGGAAATGTTTTAAAATAAGGGTATAGACTCCTTCAACAGGGATAAAAAGATACACAAACTCTACTGACTGAACTTGTGAATGAAGTTGGTAATTCTTTTTAGAAAGTGAATCTATATGTTGAGTAACAGATTGTTTTAATTGTTTGAGTGCTGAGTCTTTTTGTGATTCATCTGCTTGTTCATAATCAAAATAACCTTTGAGGCTTACTTTAGAATCAATAATAAGGTGTGAGTCTCCGGGAAGTTTAATGACAACATCAGGACGTTGTTGTTTAAAGTCTTCTCCAGTCATTTCTTCTTGAGTAAAATATTCGATGCCCTTATTAAGTCCTGCAAGTTCTAAAATTCTTTCAAGGGTTAATTCCCCCCATGCTCCTTGAAATTTCACATCTGAGCTTAAAGCCCGGCTTAGTTGACTTGTTTCTGTTTCAATTTTTTTTGCACTATCAAGCATGAAGTTTATTTTTTCTCGAAGGCTTTCTCTATCTTTAGTATCTGTGAAATGGATCGAACTTATATAGTTTTTATAATCAGTCATATGCCCCAAAAGAGAACTTGTATTTTCTTTAAGAATCTCATCAGCGATTGCTTTAAATTGAAGATGTTGAGTCTTTTGAAGATATTTAAAAAGAAACCATAAAACTATTGTGGCAAAGATGATTCCCAATATAAAACTTAGAGCTATTTCCATTTATTTAACAACAACCTTAACCATTCTCAGCTTTCCAAGTTTTAAAATATACTCTTCTCCTGCAATTAAAGTCAGTGATTCTTCTTTATAAGCTTTATTATTAACTTTAAAAGCATTTTGTTTCATAAGACGTCTGGCTTCACCATTCGATTTTACAAACTCAACTTTGTTTAAGAATTCAAGAACTCGAAGCTCTCCAGCTGGTTCTTCTACAGTCAGAATATCATCTGGAATTTTGTTTTTTGCAAATCGATCTTCAAATTTCTTTCTTTCTTCTGCTCCTTTTCCTTCACCGTGATAATAATCAACAATATCAGAAGCAAGTTCTTTCTTAGCATCCATGGGATGTTTTTTACCTGCTTTAAGATCTGCGATCAAAACGTTGACTTCATTAACTGGTTTTCTCCATAGGAGTTCGTAATATTTTTGCATCAGCTCATCAGAAATACTCATAAGCTTACCAAACATATCTGTAGGAGTGTCTTCAAGGGAGATATAATTATCTAA
>CAYFHZ010000142.1:0-7125 GCA_964342535.1 uncultured Bacteriovoracaceae bacterium
TTCACACCAATCTTCTTTATCTGCATCTCGCCCATTAGTACCATTTACCATTCCAACGATCCCATGCTCAGGTGATTCAGCAACTAAAGTTACCTGATCAGGACTTTGAATGAACCTTTTCCAAAGATCATATCTATTTTTGAAGTATAAGGGTCTTTCATCGAGAAACTCTGACGAAAATATATCCTTATAAGCTTCTCGCCACGAATTTATATGTACGTTTGCGATTTCAGCAGCATCTTCAATAGTAGCTTTTCTAATAATTACTTCATTCATGATAATTCCATATAAAATATTTTAAATTTCTGAAACTCTAACACCCTTGAAATGTATTGTCAGATACTTAGAGTACTTGAATTTTTCTTTAGTTATTGGACAGTTGAACTTCTTTTTAATAGATTAGCCACAAATTCAATACTTTTCTAAAGGAGTTTTTATGATTAAGTTTTCCCTTGCCATTGGAATATTGGCCATAGCAGTAAGTGTACAGGCCAAAACAATAAAAGTCCCTTCTCTAAATGGTGTGATTCACAACCTCAATAATCATAAAGATGATAATTTAGAAGTAGTACTAAAATTTGATTGCCGTGAAAGATACGTCGTCTCTTGGATGAGGATAATAAATCAATCTTGTGGTGAAAAAGTTTTAAAGGCAGAGCTTACAAAGGTAGATGAAAAATTTATTTATAAATTTAGAGATGCTGACTTTGTTTTCAAGAAAAATAATCGTTTTAGACAAAAATTCATTGGCATTAATATTGAACTCAGCATTACTGATGGAGTCACTCTAGATGCCTTTAGAAAAGATAGATTAATTAAGCTTAATGAATTTGCAAAAAAATCCAAAATTGATTTCAAAAAATTGTCTGAGCATATAAGTGAGCTCTCATTATTTGTTTTAGAAAAACAACCAGTAACATTTACAACTACTGATGGTACAAATGGCATTGAAAAACTCAAGTCAATCTACAAGAAGATAGATAACTTAAGATCTTATCTTGATATAAACAATGATTTGGGCTCAGAAGAGCTCTCAGATTTTTCTCCTTTCGGAATAACAGCAGAAGCATGGCCAGGAAAAGATAGAACGATTGAACAATTCTCTTTACCTAAGATCATGTGGTTTTTTCCAGGATATGTACCAACTCTTAAAATAAATTTTCAACAAGAGATTCGAATAGAGCCAAAGGAAGAAGTGGACAAAATGAAAACCTTAGTTCTTCAAGAAGTTGAATACGTTTATCCTAATGAGTTTGGAGATAAGTACCCAACTGAGCTTTATAACCATACAATAAAAGAAGATTGGAAATACTAATAAATTGCTTATCGGAAGACTAGATATGCTACCTTAAATTGAAAGTGGAGACATTTCAAACAAAATGTCTTCACTTGGTAGGTACCATCTTATATTGATTGTACTTGCATCGCGCATGGCCCTTTTGCCCCTTCACCAACTTCATAAGAAACTTTATCATCTGTTGATAATGTTCCTCTTTCAATTGCAGAAGCATGAACAAATAGATCTTTTCCACCATCAACTGGAGTAATGAATCCAAAACCTTTTTCGTCATTAAAAAATTTAACTTTACCTGTTTGCATAATCTGTCCTTCTTAAACACTTTTTGAAGTATAAATATTTATCTCACTTGAGCCTAAATTTTTATATAGTCTCCATATGTGTTTAAATTTGTTTTCTACAAGGTAATCAACTCGATCACCTTTGGTTATTAAATAAAATAATTTATTTTGTGTTTTTAAAATCAGTTTTTTTAAAATTTGGTATATATCATCTTGTTCGCTAAAATCATATATAAAATAAACCTCAGCATCTGGTAATTCAAAATCTGAATCTAAAACATTTTTCAGCTCAATCATTGAGTTAGATAGTCCCATTTTTTTTAAAATTCTATTTCCTTCCATTTGTCTCTTTTTTACAACTTCATACCCAGTAAATTTTGCATCTGGGTTAAGTACACTAAGAACTAAACCAACACGACCATAGCCTGCACCAATATCTACAACATGATTAATCTCTATGTTTAGTACTGAGCTTAGTGCTTCATAAATATCACAGTAGGGTGTCTGTAAAGCCTGAGGATGCAATCCAATCCAAGTTTGAGTTCCCTTGTAATGCTGCTTCTTATTAGAATCATCAAGTTGTAAGTCATACGCTCTAAATTTCTGCAATAACTTTACCTCTATTTTAGTTATCTTGTACCCTAGCTCTTTATCTAGAAATTTAGCATGTAAGCGAGGGTGAATTCCGGAAGAGTTCTCGAAAATAGAATGATTCATAATAGAGAAATCAAGCACCTTATTATCTCTTTGATATTTCAGATTCTTTTAAACTAAGCATCGAACATACTTCACTCTTTTTTAACTCAAGAACAAAGGCAATTTCATCAACAAAAGTACTCATTGAATCTTTAAATATTTTGCTAATTTGAGGATGTAACTCTTTTTCACTATTTAACAAAGAAAGAGTTTTTGCCAATTTTACAATCCCATCTTCTTTTAACATTCGTTTTTGTTCAGTAATTTTTTCTTGAATAGTTTTATACTCAACACTATCATTTTTCATATTAAATGTCTTAATTGCCTCGTTGATTCTCTTTTTAGATGAAAGAAGTCTATATTTATTTTTATTTTCAATTGAAAAATAGTTAATACATCTATCCTTTGGGAAAGTGACTTTATAAAAAAGTTCACCACCTTCTTGCAAGTTTACAACATCAACAATCTCACCTATACCATGCCCATTACAAATAATACTTTCTCCAACAACGTTTTTATTATAATTCACTTATGTTCCTTTTAGGTTACTTTGGTATAATATCTACCAAATTGACCTTGCTTGGTTACCGGTTTTACAACATATTTCTGATTCTTCATGAACGACATCAAATATATCGTATAACAATTTTTTTGAATTAAATTTAACGATTGGTTTGTAGACTTAACTTAAAAAAGAAAAATAAAAAACGAAAAGAAAAACTCTATTCTTATATTTAGTATATCACCTTCGGATTGAAATATATACATAAAAAAATGATCAATATATATGCATCAAGTATCTAATATTGCTTAGATTAATTTTATTATATTGAATTAAATGCTTAGCTTCTTTATCATCTTAGTCATAAGCCTATCAAGAGAATTGGTAAATGCAATTTTGTCTTTTGCCCCAAGCGGTGCAGGACCTCCGGTAACAACACCACTATCTCGAAGCTCAGTCATGAAGTCACGCATAGAAAGCCGTTCACTGATATTTTCTTCTGTATAGATTTCACCTCGGGGATTAATAGCAATGGCACCTTTATCTACAATGAGTTTAGCAAGTGGAATATCGGCAGTTACGACAAGGTCTTCAACTTCGCAGTGTTTGAATATATAAAAATCTGCTACATCTGCACCCTTTTCCACCTGAATGAGATTAATCATAGGTGCTAAAGGAATTTGCATATAACTATTGGCCACAAGTGTTACAGGAATTTTTTCTCGAGTACATGCCTTAAAAATAACTTCTTTAATCATTTTAGGACAAGCGTCAGCATCAATCCAAATTTTTCTTAAGCTCATATTAACTTCTACTTTTTTTTTTAATAATAGCATTAATATGAACTCACTTTCAAATAAACTAATCTCTATCAATTTATTCTATACAGTTCATTACCCTGCCCTCATATAGTCACTAACGATTCCCTTTGCTCTTAATTCATTAATTTTGTACACATGGGAGACTTCAAGGATTAAGCTATCAATACATTGAGAAAGTAGCATTTTATCCTTAGCTTGAAGACTCAAGCTCCCTACATGAGAAGCAATGATATCAGTCAAAAAATCTAAGTTAACATCAGCATCAATTCTTTGATGAACTTGAGATTCTTGGGTATAGTCAATACTTGCAATCATTGAAGAAAGTCTTTTTAAAACATCTGTTAGTTTGAGTGGATTTGATATTATTCGTAATTCACTTTTATAATCACTTGGGTATAGATTCACTACACCTCTATGTTTATCAAACTTAACTTCAATATAGTCTTGAACACCATCATAATATTTGAAAATACCTATTATCTTTCCAACACCATGTTCAAGTGAATATATTTTCGTTTGCATTTCAATATGTTTTTTTATTGTTTCCATCTCGTTACCTTTTCTGAAGCTTAGGGACTTTAAAAGAACGTTAATCATTTTATATAGATCGTTAAAGATATTATTTCCTATTTTTACTGAGTCTGCCCATATATATAAGTATTAACATACAAGCAGCTCATTGTACTTTATTGAAATTAGATCTAAGGGAGTCATTAAACTGGTTTTAAGAGAGAAAATAACCTAAATCAACGGTTGTCAAATGTTGAAACCTAAATCAACGGTTGTCAAATGTTGAAACCTAAAGTCGAAATATTTACGACTTATACAGTATAGCCTATAAGTGTATAAATAACTAATGCATTGACCTTTATAAATTGAATCTACTTTAATTACTTTTTGTTTTACAGCAATAATAACTACTTAAATGACCAAATTTTTCACAACATCGTGTACAAAATTGCTTTATGAGACATATCAACATCATCAATTCAGCTACTCATGTGAATATATTTTAACTTAAAACCTTATAAAACAAAATACCCTCACCGCATTTAAGCTTAACACTTAAATACCCGGGGGCCCTCTCCTGCTCTTTAAAACCAAGAGATGTATGATAAGAAATTGAGGGAATATTCTCAACTGAGACGATGGAAAACACTTCATTTCCTTTCTTCTCTAAAATAAAAGATTCTCTAAAAGATAAAAGAGCCTTTGCCACACCTTTTCTTCTAAACTCAGGGGCAACAATAACTCCATTTAAATACCAACCTTCAGGGGATTTAAATTCTACGTCATGTTTTTCTTTACTATAGTAAAAGAGTTTCCCATGCCCAACAACAATATTATCGATAATGGCAACAAAAATAAATATAGAACTCTCGGGATTGGAGTTTTGCTCAATTTGAGATTTGAATGACTCTTTATATCTTTCAAGAGTTTGAGGTTCAAAGTCTTGAGTAATCTTAGCTATTCTTTCAAGATCATTTTCTTGGGCAAGCCTTACTTCAATCACTAATACTCCACGGTTCTATATGTTTCTTGGATCTAGCGTAACTTTTAGAATTCAAAAAGTAAATCTGGTGGAAATCCATAGGACATTTCCACCGAATACTTTGATTGTTATTTTAGCTTTTCTATAACGTTATTTGCAAATAGCTCTGAAGAAATTGGATCTCGTCCTGTAATTAAGTTTCCATCGACGACAACATAGGGACTTTCTTCTTTCCCAGCAGAATATTTAACTTTTCCCATCTGCTCCAGTAGTCCTCTAACTCTCTTGTACCCTGTAACATGTCGCCCCTGTGCAAGAGGACGTCCATTACCACTTAGATTATTGGCCACGCCTAGTAGGCCTGTGGAAGAACATAATAATGCAACCACTTTGTCCGCTTTCATAAAAGCTTCTAATGCCTTATGAACATCTTGATTTGGAAAGAAATCTTCCCATGCACCATTTCCCCCTGCAAAGACAATAGCATCGTAATCTGAAACATGTATTTCTTTGAAGGTGATATCACCATTTACAGCAGGATATGTTGAAATATGTCTTTCATCAGGTTTAGTGGGTCTTTTATATTTAGTTGCAGTAGTTACCTTGAACCCAGCATTTTTGAAGGCCTTTAATGGTACGTAATACTCTGGAGCATAAAAGCCCTCTGACACCATAAATAACATTTTTTTTGAACTCGTCTCGGCCATACAAGATACAGTTATTATCATTACTAAAAAAACTACTATGCTTTTCATTCTTATCTCCTATTTTGATGATTATTAATTGAATCATAATTACCAGGTAATTAGTTATTTACATAATTTAATGTTAACATACTTGTTATAAGGATTTTAAATACCAATGGATTTAAACAAAATAAAATATTTTCAAGCTGTTGCGTCGACTTTAAATATTTCTAAAGCATGTCATCTGGTTCACTTATCCCAACCGGCATTGAGTTTACAAATTCAAGGTCTTGAAAATGAACTTGGTATTAAACTATTTGAACGAAATAATAGAGGTCTTATCCTTACTGAGGAAGGTCAAAAATTACAACAACAGGCCAATTTATTACTTGATTGGGAACGTGAAACTTCTGATCTTATTCATGGATTGAAACAAAATACAGGAACTATAAGCATTGGAACCTACACAACGGCATCCTCATATTTATTATCCCCCATTTTGAATAAATTCTTTGACCTGTATAATGATATAAATATTTCCTACGATTATTCATCTACAGATACAATTATTGAAAAGATCAAATTACTAGAACTTGATTGTGCTATTATCTCTGAAGTACCTGAAGATAATGGAATTACTGCCATTCCCTTTTTTTATAATGAACATGTCCTCGTTTCTTCAGTAAAAAATAAAATTCCCTCAAAAATCAAACCTAAAGATTTAGCAAATTACTCCTTTCTATCATACCCACTACGACTAGATTATTGCTATAAGGAAGTTGAAAGAAAAGTTGGTAAGTATTTAAAACAGACCAAGGTTAGAATAGAGTCTGAGAGTTTTGACACTTTAAAACAATCTCTACTTGCAGATTTAGGTATTACATTTATGCCAAAGTACTTGATAGAAAATGAATTGAAATTAAAAAAATTAAAGATCATAAACATAAGCGGACTCACACTTCCCATTACATTTTCATTTGTTATAAAAAAAGATAGAAGGCCACCTGGGAGGATAGAAGTGTTTAAAGAGTATTTGCTTTCAAGGTTTAAAAATTAAAGCTTCTATCCTAAATTACATGAAGATATTTATAGATCCTTTGAACTGCTATAATAAATATCCATAAAATCCATACCAAAATATGTTGCAGTAAGATTAAATGGCACAGAAAAGCCATTTGGTATTTCTAAATCAGAGCCTATTGAAAGAAGATCAACTTTTTTTCCATAAAGTTTTTCGCCGAGTTCTTTATGCTCTCCGCCTAAAAGATCAGAAAATCGATCAATAAAGTCTTTCATCAACCCAGACACTGCATACCAATAGACTGACGTTGCAAAAACAACTCTATCAGC
>CAYFHZ010000143.1:0-7063 GCA_964342535.1 uncultured Bacteriovoracaceae bacterium
TTAACAGAGCAATATGACTCAAGAAGATCTAGAAGAATTGTGGCAAAAGTTTTTTCAGATTTATGGGAAATGGAAGATGTCGCTAAGGATTTACCAGAAACGATTACTTACTGTGAAACATTTAAAAGTATGCAAAGTGATGTTGATACGTGGCAGGGGACTACGACATTTATTATTAAACCCCATCCTGTTTATAAAACGATGAATGAAATGAGGTTTTTGATTCTAAATGGTGATATGCAATTAAGTAAAAAATCGGCCCTCATTGCTAATAATTTTCCATTCTTAGATAGAGATCGTGAGGATGATGTTCATTATGGTACTACCTTGATGACAGATTCTTTATATGAAAATAGTGATAGAATTGATTTATCTAGCCATCCTGTTAAACCAAGTGATTTTTCAAAACCCTTAAAGAGTAAAGTCTATATAAAAGCTAATAAGTACTCGTATCCTGAAAGAAAGAGTGAAAAATCACAGCTTATGTCATGCCATACAGCTAAAAATTGGATGAAATAAAATACAAATATAATCTAAGGTTGGCATCTATGCTGACTTTAGATTATTTACATAAATTTTTGTAATTTTCTGGATAGCGACTATATATATTTGGATAGTCATTAAGATAAATTTCAGAACCTTCAAATGAACTTGTTTGAAAATATATCGCCATGACCTTAAACCACATATTACTATTTACTCCTGTTTCAAAATGATCAAAGTACTTTGGATATAAATCAATAATGATATCTAAATTTTTTGAGTTCCTTGGATCAGTTAAAACTTGATATTTGTAAGGCATGGTTTTAGAGTTATAAAGTTTATAATAAAAATTTGAAATTCTCGGGCCATAGTGTCGCTCATCAAGAATATTTTTGTTTTGATACTCAAATGCAAAAAAGATATTGTCTAAATCAATTTTCCCCTGGGGCTTTTGAATATTAATTTTTAAACGATATATATAGATTTCAGGGTCGGCAACTCTAAATAAATTGAAATAAGATTCAAGATTATTACATGTATTTTGATCTGGTACGAACTCAAAGTTCATATCGTATCCATTTATTCCCCTAGTGAATCTCTGTTTCCAACGACTCCAATGATTAACTTTCAATTTGGGAATATTTCCTTTGATGCCAACAGGTTGTTTTAGCTTAGGGGAAATGGTTACTATTGAATTACTTACTTTATCGAAAGCTTTGAGATGTATGATATTGTATTTTCGACTTGCCACCTTCTTTGGGATTTTTAATGGGAATTGAACGAGGATAAATTCTCCATGGTCGGGATCAATATCATATTTTACTGATATATGGTCTAATTCAAGGGTGGGGTTAAAAACTGAAACATCTTCACTCTCTTCTTCAAGTATGAGACGAAAATTTTTACTTAAATCGAGATCTTTTAAATGCGTACCGAAAAGATAAACATGAAATGGATGGTCTTGGTCAGGTTCATTCTCTTGAGCAATAAAAGAAAAATCAATACGATATTTTTTTAGGTCCCTTGCTCTAAAAACTTCATTCTTATAGGTCGATTTGAGTTGTGAGTTTGGTACTAGAGAAATAATACCTAATAGTTTTTTAGTCTGCTTAAAAGGAGTTGTTTTTAGTTCAAATCGTACTTGTCCATTAACTTTTTTTAGAGACTGGTCAGCTTTGTACTGATTTAATTGCTCTAAAATAAGATTTATAACAAGTTTACTTTCTTTTTCTTCAACGATTAAAGATCTAATCCATACTGATTTTACATCAAATTCATCACTGAACTTTACAAAACCTAAAAGTTCAGCAGACATATTGATGATTTGTTGCTGACCTATAATATATAGAGAGGGAAAGTGTTCAAGTGAACTTGCTTTTTTAGTGATAATGACTTTTCCGTTATGATTTGCATAAAACTTATTATGAGAAATAATGGAAAAATTATCTGTTTTTAATTGTTGGATTTTATTCTTTTCAAAGTCTGCTATTTTATTTCCAAGATGGTCTAGGTATCTTGTTTCATCGTCTCTTAGTCCAATTTGATGTCCGTATTCGTGAGTGAGTAAACTTAATATCTTTAAATATGAAATCTCTGGTAATGTATCAATATTAAAAAAAATAGCACCTGGCCCAAGTGTACTAATAGCATGTCGATGAGAAGAACTATCTTCACTCTGGAACATATTTTTATAAAATGGAATTCCATTCTGAATGAAGCTCTGAGCAGCGTCATTAAAATCACGGGAAACTCCGTGATAAAACACATATTCATTATCATTATAAGAAAAATGAATAATTTGATTCTCTATAGTATTTTTATAGTCATATATTTTTTGTATATTTTCTTTATCGATACCTGTAACACAATCAACAGCTAAGCACTCTGCTAATATTTGACTTAATTTGATATCAAGCTGTCTAACCAGTAGAGAGTAGGGGGTTTTATATGTTCTCATCAAAGGAATATTTGAAGGTGTGGCATGAGTAGGTCTTTCTTCAGACCACACAGGAACCCATTCAGTAATATCTTTGGAAAAACTTTCTACAAGGGATTTGGGAGTAAGCTCATATTCTCTTGCCATATATGGGCCATAATATAATTTACTTTCTATAATAGAATGTTCATTGGCAAAAACAACTTTCGTAAATATAAAGAGGAGTAAAAGAAGTTTTTGAATCATAACTATGCCAAGGTAAAAATAAATGTCTTTCTTTTATCATGTCTTATTTCATACCGAAATAAGTAAAACTGTATTAAATGGTCCATAAGTTGTTAAAATAACGATGGCGCTAAGGACCGAATTTTCTTTTTTTGACTACTTACTTTAAAAATCATAGAAAGTGTAATTAATTTTACTATATCTAACGATATTTTACTTTATCCAGTGAAGCTAGAAGAGTATTTATTTAGGAGTGAGATTTTAATGAAATTCTTTATCATTCTAATATTTATGACAAATATTGTTTTTGCAGCAGGTGGGCATAGCGGAAATGGTAGTGGTTTATCTGAAATGAATATGGTTTCTGTATATGAATCATTGAATAACTATCTACAAAAGATTATAGACTCAAAGCTTTATACTGAAACTGAAGAAAAATATGTTGCCACACTTCTTAGTAATCAAGATCATGAGCCTAAAAATCTTCTTTTTACAAATCCAAGGAAAAACCCTGAGATTTTTTCTAATGAAAGTATTCAATTTTATACAGGAAAAAATATAGGAGATCCAATTTATCTCAATCAAGATGCTCTTTTTAAAATAGAGCAAGGAGAGAGAGTTTCTCTAAATATGATAGATGCTTTAAATCTCACATTAACAATTTTAAATACGAGATATTCAAGTAATATTTATCCTCTTCTAGAAAAAAATAAAAGCCTTTTTGGACCTCTCAGTGTGAAAGTATCATTAAAAAGTTACAAAAGACCAGATATTGGAATTGAGTTATTAAGTGTAGAAAAAACGAAGATCTATTTAACATCTGAAGAAAATAAATTAGAAATTACAAAATTGATTGAAGCTTCTGTTGAGTGTAGTCCTGGACATACATTAAGTGATGTCGCGATCTCAAATGTATTTTTTGATGATATTGGTGTTTTACAAGAGGATAAAGTTGAACTCTATTTTCTAGCTGATTTAGGTTTTAAATGTGGACGAGATGCCTATTCAGGTAAAATCGAAATCACTTCAAAGTTAAAGCTACAAGGTGAAAATCTTTCTGAGAATTGGCAGTATGATTCAAAAATTGTTTCAGAAGTGATTGGAGCGGATGTCAGTATCTTTAATATCGTGACTAGTTGGTAATTAATCTTTTAAATCAGTTCCTATGATTTCTATTTCTAAGCTCGCGCTATCTACGACTACTTTTACAGTCTCATCATCTTTTTTTGATTCTTCCAAGTATCGTTTGATTTCTTTATACTTTAGATTATTTTTCTTAAGAAAGTAAAACGCTGCATGATTATGGAAACTAACTTCGAGCTCTTTCTCAGTTTCTTGTAAATTGTAAATCTTATCTGTAATTAATAATTTTACTTCACTGGCAAGTATTCTACTTTGCAATATCGTTTTCTGATCCATTTCTTTTGATATTGCTGTATTAGTGAAGATGACGAGTAATAAAACATATTTCATTTACGAGGTCCTTTTTTATTTGTTTCGCTCAAAGGAAATCTTTTCTCTTGAATTCGGAGATAATTTTTAATTGTATATTCTGTAGCATAATTATCCATTTTGTTATAATCATCATAGTCTTTATTTTTTTTACTAGGAACATAATTATATTTTTCGGTAAAGTAAATTTCACGAATATATGTACCTCTTGATGATGTTTGAATGTTGTACCATTCCTCAGCAGGTACAGGTCTGTCAAAAATAGATGGATCAAAAACATAAGGTATATTCTTTCCATTTTCACTTACGATGAGGACTGGTGCAACATGATATCTCCATTGCACAAATCCTTTTGGTGAATTTTCAGTGATAACAATTAAATTGCCTTCTATAAACGTTTTTCCGGCCTCTAATCCCATTTCTTCCAATTCTTGTACCATAATTTGTGCTCTGGCATAACATCCGTCTTCCGGGTATCGAAATGGTAAATTTAAGTCTTTCAAATAGTTAAAAATTTCATCAGCAAAGTCTTTTGATATTAAACTAATTGCGATATTACTTTTATTATATGCTTGTAGCTGGGCTTCAAATATCTTTCGATCAATGATGGTTTCTTCTATCTGTACTCTTTTAAAGTTTTTTCCTCTTCTTTTGGTAATCCATCGTTTTATTTTTCGCTCTGATTCACAATTTATTTTGGGAAAATTTTGAAGATTTTCAATTTCTTCTTGTAGTTTTTCATATTGCTCCGGAATATATTCTAACGATAAAATTTCTGCATAGGAGATAAAGTAAAAAAATGTAAGAAGCACTAAAATACTTTTTTTCATAATAATTTTTCGGATTTTTCTGCAGGTACTAAAGTAGTCAGGTGTACTCTGAAGTGTATATGGAATTTTTTTCTATTAAGGAAGCCTTCGCTTCCTTAAATTTAATACTGATACCCTAGAGTGACGAAACCATAAGAATTTTCACCTGCTAGATCATCATTAGACCAATTGAGAGCAGTTAAGTACTCAAGTCCTAGTGACCATCTTGGTATAAATTCATAATCAGCTCCAATTTGAAATAATGGACCAAAAGTTGTTTTGTCATCATCAGTATCTCCCAAATCAGAGTGGTGCATAACGGTGAGACCTGTGCCTAAAAAAACGTCTGCAGGACTATCATCTCTCAGATGATGAATAAAACTTGCACCCGCTAGCAGTTGTGCATCTTTTTTTCCATATCCATCTGATTCACCATTATCTCCAGAAGACATAATGATGGCCTCAGCACCAATTGAGCCCTCTCTTCTTTCATGGGAAGCTCCAAAGTTAAATGTTGTATTGCTAAAGCCTGTGTAGAGCTTGGTAATACCCACTGTTTCATCCAGCTTGTCTGCCACTTTCTCAATCATTTTCTCTTGAGAATTGGCCATTGTCGAAGCGATGGCCAAAGTTAATGTTGTTAGTTTTTTTAAGTGTTTCATAATTCTCCTTTTGTATTTATTTTATTTTGCAATAGGGGTAAGCATCTGAATTTTAAGTACTGTCTAGTTTATGTGTAGAATTCTTCAAATATGTGATTTTATTCCTTTAAGATTATTTAACTGTTGGTGTGAAAAGATATTAGGAAAAACTTAATTTATTCTTTATAATAGAGCATCAGGAGGAATTATGTTTTCAGGATATGAGATACCTAGCTTTATCTACGACATTAGAGGCTATTTTATTTTACGACTTTCATATAAGAATACATTATCTTATCAAATTAAGTTTTTTAAAAAACATATTGCTGAGTCTAATCACCTAGAAGCTTGTATTGGTAATGGAACGTTTGCGAAATTTTATTTACCTCGTTTTCTGACATTCACTGCTCTGGATGCTTCTCCAAAGTCTATCGATGCTGCTAAGAAAAAATTTCCAAATGCAAGCTTGATGACTGCCTATATAGAGAATATGCCTACTAGTCATAAGTTTGATTCTATAAATTTACCAAATTCATTTCATACCATTTCTTTAATTGAAGCTGGTGTTGAAAAACTTGCAAAGTGCTTGAGTGATGACGGAATTTTTTCCTTTAATGTTCTACTTACGCCCAAGAATAAGATTTCTAAAATGGTAAATAATTACGGTATTCGAACTGGGATTTTACACAGACCTTATTTGGTTGAGGAAGTAGATAGTATACTTGAAAAAAATAAATTGAGTATTATCGAAAAAATAATTAAGAATAACTGTGCATACTACCGGGTAAAGACGACTAAGCTTTAAATTTCATCAGTTCTGACCAATGAGTGGTATATCGTGGGCTTTTAAATTTACGATTCATTCTCCATGAAAACCCATCTGTACCACAGGCCATACTTTTAATAATCGTACTACCATACAAATAATTGATGTGATCAATACAATTCATAAGCTTAAGATCTCTCTCTGTGTCATGAGGTTCTAAGAAATCAATTTGATATTCAGAAGTGTTAAAAAAATTTGAAAGCCTTATTCCTGCTTTTTTATATTGATATCCTTCTTTATAACCTTGCTCAATAAGCTTTAATGCGATTTCAATTAATTTATGAGTATCACATGTGGGATTCTTTAATTTCTGGGTTTCATACATAAAGAATTGAGGAGTATTTTGAAAAGGATTTGTTCTCGCAAAGACAGTTAATTCCATACATAAAGAATGTTGTCTTCGCATTTTTTCTGCAGCATCAGAAATATAATTTGAAATAATATTTTGAAGAGAGGGGAGATCATCAACCATTTGAGAAAAGCTACGGGAACACATAATTTCTTTTTTCTTTTCAATATCTTGATTTAAAGGAAAACATGATACTCCCATCAGTTCATATTTAATTTGTAGTCCAGTGATAGAGAGGAGTTGTCTTATATGTCTTTCATTAGTGTAATCACGCAAGTCCTTTGCTGTATAAATTTGTAATATTCTTAGTAATATAAGATATAAACTGATCAACTAAATTAT
>CAYFHZ010000144.1:0-7036 GCA_964342535.1 uncultured Bacteriovoracaceae bacterium
TTCAACTTGAAGAATTTCTAAGATAATTATGAAGCATTTTAATCAGGATCTGACAGATAAAATTAACTCCGTTATAAAACGTTTTGATGCTCCATTCTTTTTTTACGATTTGGATCATTTAAAAACACATTTAACCGAGATGGCCGACATCTTAGATCCTGATATTACTCTTTGGTATGCTTGTAAAGCAAATCCTATGAGCGCAGTTTTAAAAGTTTTAAGAAACCTTGGTTTTGGTATTGATGTGGCTTCTTCGGGAGAACTACACCAGGCACTGAACACAGGAATTGATCCTAAACATATTTTAGCAACAGGACCTGGAAAATCTAAAGAATATTTAGATCATATGGTTAAGTCTGGTGTAAAAACTATTGTTCTAGAAAGTATTAACCAAGCTTATTGGTTAGATGAAGTCGCCAAGGAAAGATCAATTAAGGTCGAATGTCTTCTTCGAGTTCAATTAGGCTGGAACGATGGAAAATCAGTTCTAGGTGGAGATGAAATCACTCCGTTTGGAATTGATCACTCTGAGTGGTTAAAATTAGACCAGAAAAAATGTACACATCTGAATATTAAAGGCTTTCATGTTTTTCAGTGGGGAAATATTCTCGATATCAAAAGACTTGAGCACATATGGCGAACAACAATTGAACAAATTAAAGATCTCGCTACTAAACTATCTATTGAACCACAAGTACTAGATCTAGGTGGAGGACTTGGTATTCCCTACACTTTTGATGAGGCACCTATTGAATTTAAAGATGTACACCGATTACTCGTTGACTTAAAAAATGAATACAAGCTTGAAAAAATATGGATGGAACTTGGGCGCTATACTATAGGTGAAAGTGGTTATTATTTTACAAAAGTAGTAGACAAAAAAATAGTAAGAGGAAGAGATATTCTTGTTTGCGATGGGGGGATTAATCATATCGCAAGAGTGGCGCTGACGAACCAGCCTTTTCCTGCAAAAGCTTTTAATGTGCAAGGAGATCAAGAAAAAGTTTATCATATCCACGGATCACTATGTACCGCACTAGATTTTCTAGGTGCTTTTTCACTTCCTGAAAATATTAAAGAAGGTGACTGGCTTGTGTTTCATAAAGCAGGTGCATACGGCTTTACTGAATCTATGCCATTTTTCTTATGCCATATGCTTCCAGGTGAAGTCATTTCCTATGGCGGGGATCTCATGATTCCAAGACCACCTAAAACATCATATGACTGGATGATCTAAGATGAAATGGACTTCAAAAAATATTCCTATCAAGGAACTAGCGACAGGTGAAAACCTACATATAACTCTTTACACTCTCCACGGTGAAAAACCCGGTCCTCATATACATATTCAAGCCTCTGTACATGGAGCAGAATTGCAGGGTAATGCCGTTATCTTAGAACTAATGAAGTATTTGAATGGACAAGAGATTACTGGATCAATCAGCTTTATCCCTTTAGCAAATCCATATGCTACTGATAACAAACATGGAACTTATACTTACGGAAGATACAACCCAGTTACTGGTCATAATTGGAATAGAAACTATAAAGACGTTATCAAAGAAACAAATTACTCCTTAGATGATTTTGTTGCAAAACATTTAAATTCTTCGTGGGAACATATTAAACAAGAATTTAAAATTGAATTAAAGAACCTCATCAACGATTACACTCAAAATCTCATTTATGAACAAAAGCTATCAGAAAATAATAAATTAAATCTTATTTTACAATCACTCGCATCTACAGCTGATGGTATACTTGATCTTCATACAGGGCCTGTTGCAACGAGATATCTCTACTGTGCTGAATATGAAAGAGATGTTGCCAAGTATATGAAATTTAAACATGTCCTTCTTATTCCAAATGAATTTGATGGTGCCATGGATGAGGCTGCATTTATTCCTTGGATACATCTTATGAATGCTTTTGAAAAGCAAGGAAGAGAAATAGAATGTGATATACACTCTCTTACACTAGAATTTGGAAGCGAAGAAACATTTAGCATGGAAAATGCGGCAAAAGATGTTGAAAGTATCGTCAATTATTTAAAACATAAAAAAATAGTAAATGGTGAGGCCACAATCCAAAGCCCTCATATATGTGAGCTTAAAGATTATAAAACAATCTACGCACCTAATGGAGGACTCGTTGATTTTCATTTTGGCCCAGGAGATCGTTTTATAAAAGGTGATACTCTCGCAAGTTTTTATAATTTCAAAAAACTTGATCCTGAAAGACCTCATGAGTCTTGTCGGACCACGGTAATCGCATCTGAAGATGGGATAGTTATTAATAGATGCCCATCAAGTTCAGTCCATCAAGGAATGGAGCTCTATCAAATCATGACTAATATAACAGAGTTTGAACATGGTAAGTAAAAGAGCTTCAAAAATTTTAAGTGAGCCAAGTGCTATTATGGAAGGAATGAGAATTGCTTCTGAAAATCCTTACTCTCTTAAAAACCCTAAAGGTTTTTTAAATTTTGGTGTGGCAGAAAATCACCTCCTAAATGAAATGCTGCTAAAAAAATTAAATGAACCTTTAAACTTGGAAGCTGAGCATATTCATTACAGCTCGTTATCTGGAATAGACTCTACAAAATATGTAATTAAAGATTTTTTAGAAAAATATCTTGGCCTTAGTCATTTAGACCAAAACCATATTACTATTCAAAATGGTGTCAGTGCTCTATGTGAATCACTATCATATGCACTTTTTGATGAGGGAGATGAGATTCTCATCCCCGCTCCGTTTTACCCTGGTTTTATTTATGACTTTGAAAGCCGTTTCCAGTGCAATTTAAATAGGGTCCAATTAGATTCTAACAATGGATTTAAACATAATATAGATCCTTTCAAAAAGGCCTATAATGGTAAAGTAAAAGCAGTCCTTATCACTCACCCATCAAATCCCACAGGTGAAAATTTAAATATTGGTTTTTTTAAGGATATTTGCGATTTCTGTCTTAAGTATGACTTAGACCTTATATGCGATGAAATTTATGCTCTTTCTCAAATTGGAAACCAATTTCAATCTTTATATCAATATGCTAGAGAAAAAAAAGTAAAAGCACATTTTCTTTATGGTCTTGCAAAAGATTTTTGTCTCGGTGGTCAAAAATTTGGGGTCTTTTACACTGAAAATGAAAAGCTCACAGAGGCAATGCAGACTCTTTGCTATTTTTACACAACTTCTACTGCGACTCAAAAACTAGTAGAAAATCTTTTGGGGGATCATGAGTTTGTAGATTCCTATAATTTAGAAAATCAAAAGCAATTACTTATTACCACTGAAATTCTGATACAAGAACTCAATATGTATAAGATCATAAGGCCTGACGCGGGTTTATTTTGTGTTTTTGACTTAAGCTCTTATTGTGCTTCGTTTGAAGATGAAGAAAAATTATATTTAAAATTCATAAACTATATCAGAGTAAATATAACTCCAGGTAGGGCCTTAGGACTTGACTCTCCAGGGTATTTTAGAGTTTGTTATATGAGATCAAAGCATGAAGTTTTAGAATTTATCGTTCGTATGAAAAAGTTTTATGAAAATGAACTCGCAAAATAAAATAGAGAAATGGCTTAAAGATGTTATTATCGGACTTAATCTTTGTCCATTTGCTAAAGATCCATTTGAAAAAAACAAAATTAGAATTGAAATCTCAACGACCCAACACGAGGATAATATCTGGAAAAAAACCCTAGATGAGATTGATTTGCTAGAAAAAAATAAAAACCTAAGCACAACTCTTCTGTGCTTCCCTAAATCTAATATAAGTTTTTATGACCTTAATTATCTGGTGTTAAATTTAGAGAAAATGCTTGAAGTCAAAAATATACCTTATCAAGTCGTGGCCTTTCATCCTGAGTTTAAATTTAATGATACGACAGCTGATAATAGAGTTAATTATGTGAACCGCTCCCCCTATCCGCTTATTCATATTTTAAGAGAAGAAGAAATGAATAAAGTTATTAAAGACGAAACAATAGGTGAAAAAATTAATCATCAAAATGAGAAAACATTAAATGAATTGCCTGAGCATTTGTTTAATCAATTATTCAAGCAAAACTTTTAAAACGTTTCTAAAGAGAATTACAAATATTTTCAGCTTCAGTCACTTGATTAAGAGACCTTATCACATCTGCCATGGTTCTTGTTGTTGCATCATATGCTTTTTGAGTCATTTCATAGGAAGCTTTTATATTTTTAAGACCTTCTTCACAAAACTCTTGAAGACTTATTACTTTATTACAGTATTTTTGTCTAAAAAGCTCAGCTTTAATTTCTTTAACATCAGTAGTAGCTATTAGCCAGTTTTCAAGATTCTCTACCGCAGTATCATAAAGCTCTTGAGTAATCGCTAAAGAATTTTCATTACAAATTGCCAGGGAATTTGAACCATAACAGACTGAAGATATGAGTATTATTGTTAACAGCATTATTTTTTTCATTTTTAAACTCCTATTTAGTTTTTATTTCTTTTAAATCTAATTTTCTTCTGAATACATACAATCAACTTTTATTTTTCAAGACAAAGAAATCTAAGTGATTCAAGTGTAGCTGCTTCCACAGAAAACTCTGGTAATGAGTCCTTAATTGGAAAGTTTGTAATATCAAGTAAATAAACACTATCAAAAAGATGTTCCAAGAGAATATCAGGCCCAACAATTTTGTTAGATCCATATGTCCCTGCAATATATTCTTTATTAAACTTATACGATTCTTTCTCTGAATAATTATCAAAATCAAAGATATTAATTCTATAATTCCATCTTTTATTATCAACTTGACTTAATTTGATCTTGAATGGTATGTGGTCAAGTATTGCTTCTTCATAATTATAAAGTTCCCTATCGAGTTTTTCAAATAATGCTTTTCTATCAAGATCACGTTTAGAACGCTTAAATAGTCCTGCGGTCCAGTCTGAATTAAGAAGCTCAATTTTATCTTTTATGAAATCTCCATTAAACTTTTGGCAGTCTAAATCCTGACCAAAACTTGTTAAGCTAATCATTGAAACAAAAAATAAAAATACAAATTTCATTCAATCCTCCCAAGAATAAGATATATAAATATTATCTACGATTTATAAAAAAAATTAAAAATACATGCTAAAAGCGGTGACAATTATATGTATTTTTTTTGACATTTTTTTATGATCGTAATCTTATTTTACATCGAAGCTATTAAAACTTAGATAGAAGCCTTGGTCCCAAGACCTTAATCAAGATGGCAAAATCCTTGAAAGTAAAACTTCCATGTTGTGAAGAGCAAGGGTTAATATGATCTCATTTTTAATCCAAAGTAATCGATAGAATATTTAGTCTGGGTCCCATGCTCGAAAATAGTACTGTTCACTAGATGTTGCTTTGTCTGCATTAATAATGAACTGATTCCATTCTGGTAGATTAAATTTTATGAGCATTGATTTATTTTGTGTCTCTCTATAAATATTTAAAATAGACGCTGTAAAACTAGCAGCTTTTGTCATTGTCGTCAGATCCCTTACTGATCCATAAATTATTTTTTTAATTTTCATAGCTTTACTATCCATCTGAAATATATTTTCAAATTCTTTATTAAAATAACTTTCATTCGTATGCATTAAGGCAATCATTCCTGCGACTAAATTTAGTTCAGAATTAAAATCAATATTTAAAAGGTCTTGAAAACGATTTATCAGAGGATTATTTATACCGACAATTGCTTGGACTAACTCTCCTTGTAATTTCTTATTATTACTTACTTTTAATTTAAGCTGAGGAAATATATTTTCTCGCCAATAATTTCCTAACACACTATTTGGATTATCTCGAATTTGCCTAATCTGTGATTGGTTTCCTTTATTTACATTTAAATGATCGTAAAGAAAATCCGATGTTTCATAACCTAAATTAGTAAATCTTACTGCCCACACAATATCTGCAGGATGATAACCCTTATCCCACAAAAATAAAGAGAGTAAAATACCTGCACTACTCTTATAACCATTTCCCCATGCACCATTTCCGAGTTCTCTTCCATCTATAAATTCAACACCAAATATTTGAGGGTATAATGATCCAGTAAAATATTCCCTTGAACCAGATAATTTCTTATAGTTTTTCTTGTCTTCATCTGTGTAACGAAACACTTTCTTTATGATGGATGACTTTGGAAGGTCAACATTAGCATTTAATGAACGCCCCAAATAAAAGCCCATGTCAACCCATTTGATAGGAATTGTTAGTCCTAATAGAGCATTAATGGTATCTCCATGAGGTCTGGAACTTGTAGCAAAAAAAGTCTTCCAGTGCTCAAAGGTAATATCATGTCCCTGCTCCATAGCTTTAGATCGTTCAATTGCAGCTTGATAATAACCATGCGTACTCAAATCAAGTAATCTTTGGTTTGTAAAAAGAAAGCCTGCAGAACAATAACCAAACGCGCCAGAACCTACATCTACATTATGATTATAGTTAGTAGTGCATATAGCTCCAAAGGCATCATTAATTAAATTTTGATAATATTCGACAACACTTAATGGTTCTTCTCCTATTTGTAGCTGAAAAAGTGCATTTAATGGCAACATAAGTGGGCTTTTGAGCTTACTTTTATTTTCTTCAATAAGAGAATTAAGTCTCTTTGCAAGTGGATTTGCTTTAAATCCACTAATTTTTTCAACATTCTCCTCAACAGACTTATAAGAAGTATGAAAATTTTGTACTCTAGAATAATCGTTTGAAATTTCTCCAAAAACAGAGTTACTTATTAAAAGAGTTAAGAAAGAGTAAAAAAATATATTCATATAAGCCCTTATCTATGTAAACTGAACAAATTTTTGACACTAATAATATTTTTAACTTAAAGATTTTATTAGTCCGTTCATAGTTAATAGTAATTTCATTGCATTTAACATGCCATTTAAGTCCGTCAATAATATAAGTTAGTTTAATATATTTTTCTAACCGACTGACCTAAGTGGGGGAAACAAACCAACCATTCTACTACAACCTTTAGATCGGGCACTTGTATTTTCAATGCTTTACTA
>CAYFHZ010000145.1:0-6973 GCA_964342535.1 uncultured Bacteriovoracaceae bacterium
TTTGGTATTATTTGCAGCAAAACTATACGCAATAGAAAGTGGAGTTTATTTAGATAAAAATTTTGAGCAAGTGCAAAATCAACTCAGTAGTATTGATATTCAAGACTATAGTATAACTTTAGAAGTGCTAGATAATTCTCTAATCCTAAAAACAAACCCAAATTCATCTGGATATAAATTCACATGTACACAACATTTTGAAACATGTATGCCACTAGATAGTATATCAGAAAATTATGAACTCCAGGTTCTAAATAAGACCGACTTTATTCTTATTGATAAATCTACAAAATCTAGAAAATGGGAGTTTACTCCTATAAAAGATACTAAATATTCAAATACTTTTGTGGCACATAATTTTTGTAACTCAACAATGAAAAAAGCTGCTAAATATGAACTTATTTATAAAAATATTCAACTTAAAAATTACAATGTAAGTTCAGATGATAAAGAAATCATTGAAATGCCACTGGCCTATTATAATAAAATATCTGAACATTTTGAAAATAGCTCAGACGAGACACTCTATTGTTTATCTTCTGTTAGTTTAGAAGGAAATGTTTTCTGCATCTCATCTGTTGACATTGAATATTTACGACAGAAAAAATGTAAGCATTATTATAAAAACTAATTACATTTTTTCTATTACTATTCCAAGTTGAATCATTAGCATGGGCCGCATTTTGTTCTATCATATGTGATTTGGCATTTGCTAAGAGATCACTTGTCGTATCTTTTAAAGACGTAATTACCTCTGCGGCAAGTTTTTTAAACTTATCTAAGAAATATTGATCAGATAAATCCACATCAACTCCTAACTCTGAACAATACAATGTCTTAAGTTCTTTTCTAAAAGTATCAAGCCTATCTATTCCATCTAAAAATCGTTGATAAGAACAAGATAATGTTGCTTCATTTGCCGACTTAAATGACTTAACCTCAGAATCATTCCATTACTAATTTCAAAATTAGCTGTTGGAACACTAATGACATCTACATCTAAACCAAAGGTTTGCGCCAACACTTAGTTAAGTTCTTTATCGATAGCATTATTATCACTTTGAAATTTTTTAACAACTGTGATCTGTTGCTGAAAAGCCTCTTCTAAAACATTTCCCTCTTGCTCCATTTCATCCGAAACAGTTAAATCAGTGGTGAATAATGAAGAAACTGTAGGGTACTTTTCCTTACAAAGTGGATACATGACATGCATTGAATCTGATGTTGCTACGACTGTAGGATCACTACTTCCGGTAAGATATATCTGAGCATCATCAATAACTTTTTGTTTACTAGCATTAACATCAGTTAATAATTTTGAAATCGCTAAATGGTCACAACCAACCATATTTTCACTAGAAACAACTTTTCCATCCCTAATACAACCTAGTGCTCTTGCTTGATAGTAGAGACCTGTATTAATTGCATTAATTTTATCTTGGCAAGACTTTGCATATGTATTTAGAGGACAGATATTGTAGTCTTTAACTTCTGGTACAAAAACACTTGCGCCCCAATCTAATAAAAGAACGTCATAGTCTTTATAAACAGACTTATTATACTCTCCTATTTTAGGTTACCAATTTGTCACTGATGTTGTTGCATTTAATTCTGCATTACCAAGGTCTCTAGCTGTTCCGATGCAATTAGCTTTATCTACCCCTGAAAGATTAACACAATCTCTTTCAGCTTTTTTGGTACGTATATCAATCTCAAAGCATTTATAAACACTATGGGATTAAACACTCTCAACACAAGTCTTGATTCTCGAGGCTACATTATCGTAGAAATCTGACCCCACTAAAGCTAAAGCTTTTTGGGAGGCAGATAATCCATTAGTTATACTTATATTGAAATCAGTATTCTCTCTTTGTGCTTTTGTTATATATTCATAGTTAAGAGTTAAATCGGAGTTTGAAGATACTGAAGATGAGTATGTTGCATCAGTTAACCTTTCACAACTTGTACCTCTTTTTGTATAAGTGTCTTTACTTTTTTCCAGCTGAGTTTTTAATTTTTCAATACTAGTTGTACTGGTAAACAATTGATAAGGTTTTTGTAAAAAATAAAAATCACTATCTGGAATTTTATCTGATAGAACTTCACAATATAGTGAATTTAATTCATTATAATATCTATGGCAAAGATGCTAAAATGAATCAGGTAACTCATTGGCCATAAAGTCAAAAGGTGCTTGTGTAGAGCTAATTGCTCTTCTAGCGCCTTCTTCAGTTTCATGTATTCGTACGAAAAGATCATAATTAGGGTGTGAATTATCAAAAGGTCTTGGTTTTGGTATTTCTTGTCCAGTAAAACTAAAATGTTCAGGGTCAAAAAGATGAACATTTCCTTTCTTATCAATTAGCACTTGGGCATCAATAGTTTCAACTCCATATTCATTTAAAATATTTTGTATCTGCTTTAATTGCTTTTTTGTGTGAGGACCTACTCTTTTAGCTAGCTTTGCTATAGTCTCTTTACTCATTTGGGGCTGAGAAATATCTGCTTTCATAAGCACTGCTTTTTTAATTGGTTTCATGATGATATATTCTTCACCATCAATTTTGGCGACTCCCTTATAGGGAGTTTGGATACCTAATTTTTTTAAAACTTCGTATGCTGCCATTTCTTGGCGATAATTACCCATTTTTTTGGCAACCACTTTTTTTCCATTAAGCTCAATTACACTTAGAGACCGGTAGTTTGCTGAGTCTTTAAATGTTTTCCATAAAGGGTCTTTTTTATATTTAAGTAGATCCACCTGCTTAACATCCAGCTGAGTTGGGTTAAGCAAACTAGAGTCATATAAATCTTTTGCAGAATTTGCATCAGTAACACTACTAGTATCAGGAGCTTTAACGACTTCCTTAACATTATCTGCCTCTGCTAATTCTGCAGCTTCATCGATCTCCTGAATTTCTTCAAGCTCCTGGACTTCATCAAGTTCTTTTAATTCGTCAATCTCTGACTTTTGCATAGATGCCACAGCATCATCAGTTGAACTCGTATCAACTTTCAAAACGTTTGATTTCATAAGATTTCGTAGAAAAAAACCACCTTCCATGAAAGCAAAGCCGAGATCAAATTGCGCGGATGTGACATTATCATCTCCTATACTTAGGGTGAGAGCATAGTCTTTTATAGTTAGTTGATTCTTAGCATGGCTTGACCTGGATAAAAATGCTCCTCTCTTAATATCAATGGCCTCTGAATAATCTAAAATAGCTGCACCAGAACCAACAAGAGTGAAAGCACCTGTTGTAATAGCTGCACCTAACGGTGAACCTATTCCAGTAAAAGTTAAAACAGGGCCAACGGCCATACCAATTAACCCTATAGTTACTTTAGCACCACTCCAAATTTCGTCATTATTGTACAGGTCCAAAGACTCATGACAGATATATTTTGCAAGACTTTTGCTATCTTCTGGTGAATCAAGTTCCTTAATATACTGACCTATCAAGTACGGTTTATATTTGAGTAAATATTGCAAACTATCTTCATATTCATCATCTTTATCATCTTTTGCCATCATGCCAACATCAGTTAAATCCTCATAAAGAAGATCTTGATAACTATCTAAGGCTTCTTTAACATCTTCATGATCGACAGGTTGAAAAGCAATTCCATCAAGATCTCCCTCTGAACATTTCTCTCCTAAACTCTCATTAAATGGAAAAATATTTTCTTTAAAATAAGGAGTACTAAAAAGTCTTGATGCCAGTAAACGATCTGTCGCTGTATAGCTTGAATACTCCTTTGTCAGTTCCTGTTGAACTTCTTTATAGTAAGTATTTTCAGCATCTGAATTGAACACAGTTCCCGTTTCTAGTTGCCCTTGTCTTACTTTCTCTTGATACTTATTTGATGCTTTAAGACAGATACTATTAATTTTATCTCCAAAATCATTGAAACTTTTTAAAACCTCTTCGGCCTTAAATGCTTTGACATTTTTACGGTTATTTTCAAATTGCTTAATTGATTCGTTAATAACTTTCGAGTAAGGTTCTTGCATCAGGTGTTTTTGAGGATTACCAAGTTCTCCTGATAATTCATTACTAAGAGTTTGAAGGCTAAGTTTTTTTCTATTTGAAGATAATTGATCAGTAATATCTGTCCCTGCTAGGGGCCTTGGAATAAAATCTGAAAATTGCTGTGAAGTTACAAGTAAATTTTTAATTGCCAGTTCAATTGAGGTATCAATTGCCTTTTTCACAATTGCTTTAGGATGAACATTATCGTCAATATCAGCTACATCTTGTACTAATTGAGATAGTGTCATATTTTCTGATATTTCATGCTGAGAACAAAAAGCAGTATTAGCAATTACATCTAAAGTCCTTCTATTACTTCGAAAAATTTCATCCCACAGGCTATCTTGCTTATCATCATACTCTTTTTGACAAACCCTAAGAATATCTTGCGCCTTTCTGAGTTGATGGGAGGCTTCAAGAGCATGAAGACCTTCAAGTACTTTGTCAGAGTTAATGTCCTTTGCAATCTTTGATATATCCCTATGAAAATCAAGACAAATACTTTCATAATTTTGTAATTTTTGGTTTTCCAAATTACCGCAATAAGCTTTTCTCAGGTCAACTTGATTCTTTAATTCTTCTTTGTTGTCCATAAAATACTTAAGTGCTTCTTGAACTTCTGACTGCAAGTTCTCTCTTTCACATGTTTCAGTGATTTTATCGTAATCTGTAGTTGAAGAAATACATTTATTTTGTCCCGAAATAATAGGTGCACATTTTATTTTATTAGTAGATTTACATGCTTGGTATTCATTGCTACCAGTTGAAGTTTTACTAATCCATGAAGGAGAACATAACGGACCATTGTAGGTTGAACTCCAACTACCAAAAATACATATATCCCCATTTGCAGCGTAAGCGTTGAAAATATTTAAATTAAACAAATCTGGTCTATAATCTACAGTTTTCTTAGAGTAGTTTTGAATTTTTTCAATACTCTTATCAAATCTTAAAATTGATTTGCGTATCATACGTACATGGAGAATATTAGTTGAGCCATAATCAAGCTCAACATTATGAGTTTTTAGATTCTCAGCGTAAACGCAAAAAATAGTATTTAAGATAAAAAATAATAAGTATTTATACACCGGATAAACTCCCTATTTGGATTTATCGGTCTAAATAACTAAAATATTGAGGTTTTTTCAATATTATTAAATCCTAAGTATTTGTTATTACTTAGAAGGTATGATTTCGAATGTACCAAGCTCTCTATTTTTCTGAACTCCAGGAACTTGAAAGAGTCTGTTATGGAAGGAGATATAAACTCCAGGAGGAACTAATTGAGCGGCCATAAGAGCTTCTGTTACATTTTGGAGCGCATCACTATCTTCAAATCCCATTGGCTTCATCGCTCCCGTAAAAATGACAGGAACAGATGGCCTACCAATAAGTGAGCAAACTTTTTCAGCTGTATGTTGCATCGTGTCCGTACCATGTAAAATAACAACGGGATGCTTATCATCAGCAAATTTTTGAATTGTTTTGGTTATCTTGACCCTATCAGACTCATCCATATCTAGAGAGTCTTTGGCCATTATAGCATGCACAATAATTTCAGTATATGGAAGTCGAAGTTTACTATTGATCTTTTGTTTAATGACAGTCTCACGATTAAATAAAGTCCCATCAGATTCATCATAGGTTTTTTCAATTGTCCCCCCAGTAGTGAGGACATTAATGCGTGTCCACTGTGTTTTTGAGATCTTGGTACTTTCAGAAACCGTATTAGTCATTTTTTTCTCCTTCAAACCTTGACGATAAACTTTTGGCCACCATATTGTCTAATGTCTTATTAAACTTATATGTTTTTTACAAAATTACAAGGAGTTACTATGTCTTCAAGAAAAGGTAATATCTCAGTTAACACGACAGATATTTTTCCTATTATTAAAAAATGGCTTTATTCAGAGCATGATATTTTCATTCGTGAACTTGTATCTAATGCTTGTGATGCTATTACTAAAAGAGCTTCAATCGCCAGAACGTCAGGTCAAGAACTTGAAGCTGGTAAGGTTGAGGTAGCAATTGATAAGAACGCCGGGACCATAACCTTCAAAGATAATGGCCTAGGGATGACTGAAGCTGAAGTTGAAAAATATATAGCTCAGTTAGCATTTTCTGGTGCAGAAGAATTTGTTCAAAAAATGAAAGATGAAGATAAAGAAGGTCAAGACATCATTGGTAAATTTGGTCTTGGTTTCTACTCAGCTTTTATGGTTGCAGACAAAGTTGAGGTTGAAACTTTATCAATGCAAGAAGGTGCAACTGCCACTAAATGGACTTGTGAAGGTGAAACAGATTACGAATTTTCTGATTCAACAAAGGATACAATTGGAACTGAAATCACTCTATACATAAACGAAGAAAGTAAAGAGTTTTTGGATAATTGGAAAACAAGAGAGACATTAAAGAATTACTGTGACTTTCTTCCTTACCCAATTCATTTACTTGATCTCAATGAAAGAGCAAATATTATTGCTGAAAATGCGAAAGCTGAAAAAGAAGAAGATAAAAAACCCCTTAACGATGATGTCATTAATGATACTCAACCCCTTTGGAAAAAAGATCCTTCTACATTAACTGATGAAGATTATAAAAACTTCTACCGTCAAATGTTCCCTATGGATCAAGAACCACTTTTTTGGCTACATTTAAATGTTGATCATCCATTTACTCTACAAGGTATTTTATATTTTCCAAAGTTAAACCCTAACAAACCAACAAATGACTCAAATATTAGACTCTATAGTAAACAAGTTTTTGTCTCTGATAATGTTAAAAATGTTATCCCTGAATTCTTATCCCTATTAAAAGGTGCTATCGATTCAACTGATATTCCATTAAACGTGTCAAGATCTGCTCTTCAGGGTGATCCAAATATTAAAAAGATCTCTAATTATATTGTTAAGAAAGTTGCAGAAGCTCTCAAAAAACAA